>CAMWIF010000007.1 GCA_947174225.1 uncultured Porphyromonadaceae bacterium
CCCCCCCCCCCCCCCCCCCCTTTTTTTTTTCAAGCAGAATCCGGCATACGAGATGCTCAGGAGTCTCGTGGGCTAGGATATTTGTATAAGAGACAGCGGTGGCACATTAGCAATGACAGATAACAGGGAGGTGAATGAATTCAAACTTACCATACCGTTAATTCAAGGAGAAGATGCGGAGGAGGAACTGGATGCTGGAGCTACCCGAGATCTTGAGCAGATGCTTAAAACCAATTCTCAGGCAGTCTCTATTCTCTTGGCTGATGATAATATTGAAATGCTTAATTTTCTTGAGAAAAAGTTGATTGCCTCGGGCTATAAAGTTGTAAAAGCCAACGACGGCAAAGTAGCTCTACAACTGTTGGAATCGGAGTATGTTGATATTGTGGTGAGCGATGTGATGATGCCTGAGATTGATGGCATTGAACTGCTCCAGCATATTAAGTCGGACGTTAATTACAGTCATATTCCTGTGATCCTCCTCACTGCAAAGACCCGTATGGAGGATAAACTCAGTGGCTTGGACTCCGGTGCCGATGCATATATCGAGAAACCTTTTGCAATAGAATATCTGATTGCCAACATCACAATGCTCCTGCGAAATCGAGAGAGAATAAGGGAACGATTGGAACGTATGCCTTACACAAAGGCTACGGGGAAGGGGCTGAATAAGGTAGATGAGGAGTTCTTGTCGAAAATAAATGACATCATCCAAGCCAATTTCAATAATCCGGAATTTTCGATGGAAGATGTGATAGCGAATATGGGTATGAGTCGCACATCCTTTTACAGGAAAATAAAAGGTATGCTTGACTTGAATCCGAACGAATACATAAAGATCGAGAGATTGAAGCGTGCCGCCCAGTTCTTCGAGGAGGGGCATACGAGTGTGAGCGAAGTGTGCTATATGGTTGGATTCTCCTCTCCGGGCTACTTCACAAAATGCTTCCAGAAACAATTTGGCGTCTCACCGAAAGAATATATATCCAAGCATACCAAGAAAAGCGGCACAGCCGATTAGATATACTTGGCTATAGTTTGTGTTTATGTTATGCCTGCCTTCTCGGTAGGCATTTTTGTTTCTATTATTAACAATAAAATTCCATTTTTAGATTATATATTGAAGATTAGCTATTTACATAAATGAATAAATATTTTCTTGGGCTAAATTTTCATAAATATGGCACAATACTGTCATTAATCCCTATCCCTATTTGATAATTTTGCATCAGATTCATCTTAGAATTATGCCATTGGGAACCTGCCTATATGAATACCTCAAAGACTCATTCCTATTGTGCTTCTAAGCAAGGATTAACCTCCTACCGCTTTCTGAAATCCTCAGAACAAGGAGTATGGATAACATTATCGATAATAATAACTTTAATTAATAACATCGTGAAAAGTAATCATTATCCTAAAAGATTGATCTCGGTATTACTTCTGCTGACCGTCTTTTGCCTTAACCTTTGGGCGGCTGACGTGACAGTGAAAGGCATAGTGACCGACGACAGTAGTGAGCCTCTTATTGGCGTAAGTATAATGGTCAAGGGTTCGACTCTCGGAACAGTGACCGATATTGATGGTGGCTATAGCATTGTGGCACCGTCAAACGGTGTGCTTGTGTTCTCCTATATCGGATGTGACACGAAGGAGGTGAAGATTGACGGACAATCTGTGATCAATGTCACACTCACATCGAATACGCAGGAGCTTGAGCAATTGGTTGTGATCGGTTATGGCACTCAGAAGAAAGCCGACCTTACAGGTTCTGTATCGGTGGTTGATATGGATAAGGCTCGTAAGCTTCCCGCAACCGATGTTGCCTCAATGCTTCAGGGACAAGTGCCCGGTGTGTCGGTTGCAACCTCTTCACAGCCGGGAGCAATGGCTTCGATAAGAGTGCGTGGTGTGGGTTCTTTCTCAAATGTAGGTCCGTTATATGTGATTGACGGTATGATTGTAAATGATGCCAACAATCTTAACCCTAATGAGATCGAGACAATGCAGGTGCTTAAGGATGCGTCCGCCGCAGCCATTTATGGTGCACGTGGTGCCAATGGTGTAATACTTATCACCACGAAAAAAGGTAAGGCTGGCAAGCCCTCTCTCGACATAGCTGCCAATTTCACAGTGAGCCAAATGCCTAAGAAAATCAAAATGATGTCTGGTCCTGAGTTCATGTACTATAATGAACAGGCCTACATTAACAGTGGTGAGATATGGCCTGCCGGTGGAATCGAGGCGGGAACAATCCTTCCTAATACAGATTGGCAGGATGCCGTGTATCAAAACGGTCTGACCCAGGATTATAATATCAGCTATACCCAGGGTTCGGAGAATATGCACACTGCCCTGAGTATGGGTTATATGCACCAGACAGGCGTTGTGAAAGGTCCGGATTATGACAGATTGACCGTACGCCTTAACAATGATGCGCATTATCGGGCTTTGACGTTGGGCGAAAATGTAACCTATCAACATACCCACAGCAATAATTACATCGCTTCTCCTTTCTGGGATGCCCTAACCACACCTTCTGTGATTCCTGTGCGCGATCCAGATGAACCGTCAGGCAAGGGTGGTTTCGGTTATGGTAGCGCCAACTTCCCTACCTACATCAGTAACCCGGTAGGTCTTCAAGAAAGATACGACAATCAGTCGGTCAACGACCGTATCATAGGTAATATCTATGCTGAATTGAATTTGTTTAAATATTTTACTTATAAGTTTAATGTCGGACTCGATGCGTGGTGGGGACGTACAAAGAATTTTGACAAGGCTTATACCCTGCGTATGGCAAGCGGTGAGCAACGTTACGATAATAAACTTGAAGATATACGTGATTCACGCTCTTCACTCATTATTGAAAACACCCTTAACTATAATCAGGAAATCGGCAACCACAACATTACAGCTTTGGTGGGTTACACAATGGAAGATGTCAACTGGCATTATCTTATGGCTGAGGGCTATGACCAGCAGGTTGACGGACTCTGCCAGATTGACTTGGTAGGCACGCAGAATAATATGCACGGTTCGCAGCAGGAACGAAGGATGACCTCTATCCTTGCCCGTGTGGACTATAATTATGCCAGTCGCTATTATTTGCAGTTCAACTTCCGTTCTGACGGCTGCTCCAAGTTTGGTCCGGCGAAGCGTAGAGGAAACTTCCCTTCCCTCTCATTGGGCTGGCGTCCTTCAGAGGAGAATTTCTGGGAGCCGCTTCGTGAAGTGGTCAACAACCTGAAAATTCGCGGTAGCTGGGGTAAAATCGGCGATATGCAGGCTCTTGGCAATTATTCCTACCTTTCCTCAATCAACCATTCAGGACCTTATGAGGGCTTCAACGCCATCTTCGGGCCGAGCGGTAACGAGACACTTCATCAGGGTGCTACACAGACAAGCCGTGTGAATGTTGACTTAGGGTGGGAGACCAAAACCACAACTAACATCGGTATTGACTTTGACCTCTTCAATAGCCGCCTTTTCGGTTCAATTGACTGGTACAACGCAGTGTCTTCGGACCTTCTCTATAATGTGAAGACCGCTTGGGCTACAGGTACCGATTATCTTTGGACCAACTATGGCAAGATGCGCAACAGAGGCTTTGAAATTATGGCAGGATGGCGCGACAGAGCAGGCGACTTCACTTACTCAGTGTCTGCCAATGTATCAACCGGTAGCAATAAGGTTATTGCACTTGGCGAAAGTTTTTATGAAGATGGAATCTGCCGTACAGAGGTAGGACGTTCAATCTCTGATTTCTACGCACGTCGCACAGACGGTATCTTCCAGTCGATGGATGATGTGTATGCGCACACCACCACACTGTCTGACGGCTCCGTGAAATTGCTTCAGCCGAATGCCAAGCCCGGCGATGTACGTTATGTGGATCTCAACGGCGACGGTGTGATTGATAATAATGACCGCGATTGGTTGGGTAGTCCCCTCCCGAAAGTAGAGGCAGGATTAAACTTCACGGCTGAATGGAGAGGCTTTGACTTCAATATGTTCTGGAACTCACGTTTCGGCAACAAAATCTACAACAATGTGTGGGTATCTTGTCTCCAGTTTAAGGTAGATAATATTCCTTCAGAGGTGAAACCCTGGACTTGGGACAATCCATCTAATGAATATCCCCGTATGTATTCCGGCTCTACGGATAACACACAAGGTTCCGACCGCTTCATCGAGGATGGCTCATTCATCAGACTTAAGAACCTTCAGCTCGGCTATACAGTGCCCATAGAGATCGCCCGTAAGTTCTTTGTAGAAAAGCTCCGCATCTATGTGAGCGCACAGAATCTCTGTACCATCACAAAATATAAAGGCTACGACCCCGACATTGTGGGTGGCGTATTCTCTCAGGGTATCGATGGCGGCCACTTCCCGAATGCCCGTCAGTTCAGCGCGGGTCTTCAGGTATCATTCTAACCTAATCTCTTAATCTTTTGTAAAAATGAAAATGAAGAAAACGATTATAAATTTTATGGCGGCATTTCTCCTTCTCCCGGCTGCCTCTTGTAGCGACAATTGGTTGTCGTTGTCTGACCCTAACCTTGAATCGAGTGACACTTTCTGGCAGACAGAGGAGCAATTCCAGCAAGGTCTCTATGCCGGATATGCCACTCTTCGTCGTCTCGGTGTCTTTAGCCGCTGGTTTCATGTGCTTATGGTACTTCGCTCTGATGAGGGATGGAGCAATTCTCCAAATGCAGAATTTCAGGCTGTGGCGAATTTCAAGATGCGAGGCTATTCTTACGAAGGCAATGAATCGGTTAATCTTCCCTGGCAGGAGACCTCTCAGATGATATATTATGTCAATCAGGTGATAGACAATGTAAATGATCATGGCTATGACGTGATGGACGCTGAGACAGCCGATGGTATTTTAGGTCAGGCTTATTTCTTGCGAGGCATAGCTTTCTGGTATATGGCCGGAACATACGGACGCTTTCCTCGCCAGACCTCTTCAACTCATGACGGTGAGATCCTGGAGCAGGAGGATCTCTGGAAGCAGGCACTCGAAGACTTCACAGCTGCCTCAGAGATACTTCCTGAAGTATGGCCCTCAGCAGAGGCAGGACGCCCCACGAAAGGTGGTGCAATAGGTATGATGGCACGTTGTAATATGCAGCTTGCAGGGATCTGCAAGCGTCCTTGGGAAAACCGTACATCTGAGGCCCGGATCTATTGGGAGGCAGCCAAGGATAATATGGATAAGATATTTGCTATGAACAGATATTCCTTAGTGCCTGAATGGCTCGATAATTTCACGGAGGCTAACGAGAACAATTCAGAATCGCTTGTGGAAATCAATTTCAAGAACGGCCTTGTTGATGGTAAAGAGGTAGGTATGCAGCGTCCTAAATTCTTGGGTCTTTATATATCATCGGGTGAGGGTGCCTGGGATGACGGTTCTGCACGTGGCTGGCTTCTTTCTGAGTTTGATAAAGAGAAGGATAAAGACGGTAACATGGATATGCGTAAACGTTATACGCTAACCTGGAACGATCCGACCGATAACACCAACTACTATGGCAAGACATATGCCCAGTGGAACGAAACAGAACATTTCCTCAAAGAGTGCTATTGGCGTAAATATACAAGTGTAGACACCGACAATCTTCCTGAAGATTATTCATCAGGTACCAACTTCCGTCTTTTGCGTCTTGCCGATGTGTATCTGATGTATGCGGAAACCCTTAACGAGCTTGGCACCGATCGCGCCACAGCGGTAGAGTATATTAATAAGGTGCGTCGTCGTGCCAATATGAGAGATCTTACAGTTTCACAGGTCAACGACTACGAATCGCTGAAAGATCAGCTTCGCCATGAGCGTCTCGTGGAACTTTGTGGTGAATGCACACGTTGGAATGACCTTGACCGTTGGGGCGACATACATACTCAGGAGGGTATCAATGCACTTGCCGAGCGCGACGAGGATTTCAAGACTTATCAGTTAGGTCAGACACATCTTTATGTGATTCCTCAGCATGAAATTTCTCTCTTCCCCGGTCTTGAGCAGCATCCTGCCTATTAATCTTCAGAGTGTCTCGTAGCGCGATATTAATTCTTAACACACATCAGTTAAAGACAATACAATGAACAAGTATATAAAATATCTCACCTCTGCCATATGTCTGGCCTCCCTTCTTATACAGCCCAGTTGCTCTGACTCCGACGGAGAAGGGGAATTTGAATGGACCGGCAGCCAGAACCCTGAGAACACCTCTTATCGTAATCCAGTGTGGGAACCGTCGCTCGCAGGTGGTACGGTGTTCAAATCGGCTTCCAGTTTCAATGCAATTTCTCAGGAAACACAGTGGGCAACAGGCCTTGACTATGCTTGTCCCTCTCTCCAATCTTCCGATCTTATGAATTGGTCGACCAATCAGCAGGCATTCTCTTATCCTGTGGAGAATGTAAATGCAGAGACAGGAGAAACGGTGATTGAACCTGGTTCGCGCCCGGAGTGGATTACCGGTGAAATAAATCAGGTGAGTGCAGATTTCGCACGCACATTAGCTGGCGCTAACTATTGGATGCTCTATTCTTGTGATGCTGATAATGCTTTCGGAGCTGCCACCGCACCTTCCGGACTCGGACCCTATACAGATCTCGGCTGCTTCCTTTCTGCCGACGACTTAGGAGTTTCCTCGTTGCGTTACCCTCATTTCTCAGTGATAGCCTCCACAAATTATTATCTTGGCTATACTACCGAGAACGGCTCCTATCTTCAAGCACTTACTCTCCGTAAAGGAAATAAGCCTACGTTGAAGGGGTCGCCTGATCAAGTGAGTGGAGCCGGATTCTCAAACATTTGCATTTTCCGCCTTGACAAGGATAATTTCTACCTTTTCGGCACCGTGACAAACGGTAATTCCACGGAAATAAGATATGGCAAGGCATCAAAGGTTACCG
This sequence comes from uncultured Porphyromonadaceae bacterium, assembly GCA_947174225.1. GTDB lineage: Bacteria > Bacteroidota > Bacteroidia > Bacteroidales > Muribaculaceae > Lepagella. Next base: position 6,928 of record CAMWIF010000007.1, read on the forward strand.
GTCCCTATCTTGACAAGAACGGCAATGAGCTTACTTCCGGCGCTTCTAATGGTGAGCTACTGGTAAAAGACGGTTTGGAGTATGTGAATCCCGAGAATCCGATGCGTCTGTTTGAGAGCGAGAACGGCTACTATTATCTTGCCTACAATGCTACGGATGCCTCACGTAAACTTATGCCAAGTGGCTATGAACGTAAACCTCTCTTCCTTGATCCTCTGCAAATGGATGAGGATGGCTGGTTCACCACGGTCACATTTCCCTCTGTGGGTTGGACCACGCCCAGATACCAATAATTATAATTAACCTTTATTATTAACATAAACAGACAACATGAAAACAATTCTAACTCTTGCTCTGTGTGTAGCCGGTGGACTCTCTGCCTCAGCTGCAATCACAGTAGACCGTCAGGATCTTCAGCACGCTCTCATTTATCCGGGACTTGCAGAAATCGATCTCAACTGCGATGGACATCTTGACCTCATCTATTCAGGTGAGGTACGTGAAGCTACCAGTGGCCGAGTAGTAGAGGATGCCGAAGGCAATGAGGTGCAGATCAACTTCAACACTTTCACAATGATCTGGAATCCTGCCACAGGCAGTTATGATTTTGCCGAATTCCCTTATTACTTCGGCAATAAGCCCTATTTCGCAGTCTACGACTGGAATGGCGATGGCTACACCGACTTTTTCTGTGCCGGTGAGGCAAGCATGAGCCAGAGTGAGGCTCGCTTCGGCTTCTTCATCAATGATGGCAAAGGTAACTTCTCGCGCCAGGAAATTACTGTTGTGAATGAGGACGGTGATGTGATTGAACCTTTTGATCCTAAATGTGCTGATCTTGGCGACTTCAACAGCGACGGCCTTATGGATCTCGTTGTGGTGGGATGGAAGAATGATGCCAACGGAGAGCGTCGCAACTATAATATGGTGCTCCTCAACCAAGGTGACTATAAATTCCTTGCCACCAATACAGAGCTTCTCATTTATGGCGACAACGGTTATGAGTTTGCCCTTAGCCTTCTCTCAGCCACCGACCTCAACAATGACGTTTATGCCGATTTCCTCGTGCAAGGCAAAATCGATAATGCAAGCGACAGTGATAAGCCTGTCAAGGATGGCAAGGTTATGGCACGTACTTTTGTAGCTGCCCTTAACCTTGGAGCGGAGGCTGACGGTGAGACAATCCTTTATGACCTTGGTCTTGCAGAGTCTCCTGCCCATCACTATGGCCATGGGGGTATACTTGTAGCTGACTTTAACAATGACGGTGTACCCGATATCTTCGTAGGTGGTGAATCACCCGACGATGCTTCTAATGGCTGGGCATACAACTGGCAGCTTCTTCAGGGTAAGATCACATCCGACGGTGTGACATACACAGATGTGACTTCTTCGCAGGCTTTCAGCGGCAAGGATATTCGTCCTCTGAACGATAATAGTCCTGTACGAGCTATTGACTACAATGGTGACGGTCTTTATGATCTCTTTATCCCCGGGTGGTGTGAGACTATGCTTGACGGTACTGATAATACTCAGGCAGGCTGGTTCTTCCCCAATAACGGTGGACAGTTTCCTACCTATGAGCGCATTCCCGGTTCTTCCGAGTGCGGTGTTTTCTTTACTGAAGACGGTGTATCCGGCACACGTAATTATGGGTTCCTCGGTCAAAGCTGGGATGGCAATTATTTCTCTGACGACACAGATGTAGTGACCGGACGTATGCTTCTCTTCACAAAAAATCCGTATGAGAAAGCCGCCCGTCCCGATGCACCCGAAAACTTAGCTGTAGAGGTGAATGACCACGACGTGACTCTCTCTTGGGAGCCGGCAGCATCTTCCCAGTCAAACGTGACATATGAGTATTATATCCGCCATGCCGCAAGCGGTAAATATTATCACGGCGTGCCCGCTTTCGTAGACGGTGATAAGGACGGTGTGCGCACTACATTGGCTCAGGGACGTGCATTTATGGCACGTAATCTTAATCTTGTCGGTCTTCCCGACGGTGATTACGAGTGGGGTGTACAGACTGTAAATGCCGGTCTTGAGGGTTCGATTTTCGCTAAGGGTGAGAAGTTTACCGTAGGTGAGGGCGACGCTGCAGTGGAGATGATTTCCGGCACTGCTAATGTTGTTGAGACCCAGTACTATGATCTTATGGGTCGCAGACTTAACGTAGCACCTGAAAACGGCATTGTGATAGTTAAAAACATTCTTTCCAACGGCACCGCCAAAGTGCAGAAAAGAATTCTCTAATCAATAGTTTAATATCTTGGAGTGCGTCCGGGAGAATAACGCTCCCGGACGCCTTTAAAATCCGCTTTACCTTTGAAAAAGTTTGTTATGAAAAAATATTTTCTATCTTCTCTAACAGTGGCTATGTTTTGGCTGTCTGCCTCATCACAGACCATTGTCAGCATACCCATAAATCAGAATCCCATATTCGAGGTGTCTACCAATCGTCTGGATATAACTTTTCTGGAAGATGCTTCTGAATTGGTGCTTGGTGCAGACATTGTTATCAAGGGAGGAAGCGGTGTGTATAAATATCAATGGACGGATGTGGCAGGGAATGAACTTGGAAACGAGCCTTTTCTCTCCGTAGCTGAAGCGGGTACATATCTTCTCACGATTGCCGACACTTGTGATTGCGAACAAGACGTGACATTCTATGTCGGCACAGCCTCCGTAGGCTCAATAAATGTATCTCACCTCACCATATATCCGAATCCGACCGACGGATATATCAGAATCGACGGATTTGATCCGTATCAAATTGTGGCATTGGATATGACCGGCCACATTGTTGCGTTAATTAATAATGAAGGGATGCAACCGATATATGAAGCCGACCTATCGCATCTCCCTTCAGGACTATATCTCCTCAACCTCACCGATGCCTATCACAACAATGTTGTGTGCAGGCTCGTAAAGAAATGAAAATACACTCCCACTGTATATAACTACAACCTTTAACATAAATGAAACGTCTATACATACTTCTTCTGGCTATTTATACAGTCGCACTGTATGCGTATGCCGACCGCCGGGTAAGTTATGCCAGAATAAATCAGAAAGTCACGCTTAACCTTGATTGGACTGCCGATAATTATGGCGAAGTGGCTTGGCAGACCTCAAATGATAATGGCCAGTCATGGCAGGATGTTGAGAGCGCTTCAGGTTATTCTCTTTCTTTCCAAGCCACTTCGCCTATATCTCTTTATCGAGCCGTGATAAAGGGAGATCCGGCTTGTCCTCCTATTATACAGGAGAGAGAGGTACGCACTGTTGACTTCAAGGTAGATGTGGTGTCGAACACCGCAACGACGGCAGAGCTTGAAATAAGTTCTCTTGATCTCGGTGATGCTGAGGTAGTGGAATACGGTTTTACTTCGGCTATGAATGGAGTGGGACGTGTATATTCCATTTTACCGCGTACTAAAGTGGGGGATAAGCTCCCGGAAGAAGAATCCTTCGTCATCACCTGCACCGGACTTGCTCCCGCTACACAGTATTCACTGCGTCCCTATATCAAGACATCTGACGGATCTCTGATATTCGGGACAGGTAAACTCGTCACAACTCTTGACGGACTGACATTTGACACAGAAGACTGGATTATCGAGAAAGATGCCGTTCAGGTGCCCTTCTCCCTTCCCGGATATTCCGGAGGAAATCCAAAAGTGGAGTTTTGGTTTGGCTCTGACGAGGCTTCCTTACAGCAATTCAATGTGGAAGATTTAGGCGACCACTGCTACCGTTCGGAACTTCTGACCGGGCTTAATCCTGCCACAACATATATGGCTCTGGTGAAAGCCGACATCAACGGCGAGGCAGTGGAGATAAGAAAATATGTCAAGACCTGGAGTGATTACTCTTCCGTAAATGTGGATGAGACGGTGAAACCGGTGAGTCATATGGTGGAATGGGATAGCGAAAAGAAACTCATATGCCTTACTCCCGAGACATTGCAAGTGGAATATCCGCGCATGTGCAGGGTAGACGAGAATAAGATTCTCCTTACTTATCACGGAGGTGTGTCTGATCATTGGCAAAATTCATATCTCAGAAAGAGCTATGATAATGGAAAGACGTGGACGGAGCCTGTGGAGATCTACAACATTACAGGATCTTTCCTTGGTTCGAAGTATAATAGGATATGCAACCCCGAGATGACAAAACTAAGTAACGGTTGGATTATTCTCACAGTTGTTGCTAATGGGAACCCGGAAACCAATGCCAACTGTAAAGTACTGGCTACAATTTCAAAAGACGGGGGAGAAACGTGGGGTAATCCCATAGTAGTGGGACGTGGTAGGACGTGGGAACCGCAGGTGGTGCAGCTCCCGGGTGGGGAACTTGAACTGCTCGTGTCGTCAGAAGCATATTGGTGGGATAACCAACGTTACGATATGTATCAGGAAATCCTGTCTACACGTTCCACTGACAATGGCGAGACCTGGACCGCGTATAAGCGTGCCAGCTACAAACCTGCTGCACGCGACGGTATGCCTGTGGCAGTGGTGATGCAGGACAATAAAGGCGTGCTGTTTGTTGAGGAATCGGTCAACGGTAACGTGCCTCCGACCTTGGTACACCGAGGGCTTGACCAGGAGTGGGATACAGTCGATTGGGACAATATTGACGATGACAGACGCTGGAAGACGAAACTAAACAGCGGTGCAGGTGCGCCCTATATGATTCAACTCCCTACGGGCGAATTCTTGATTATGGCACACACCAATCAGACGGGTGATGTATGGCAGACAAATCGGCCGCAGGTGATAATGGCAGATAACACCGGTCATGATTTCAAGTATTCGCGGCTTCCTCTTAGTGGAGCTGATCCATTGCCTGCCGGGACAGGCGCCTATTATAATTCCTTCTTCCTCTATGACAATGACACCGTATGGCTATTGATAACAAAAGCCGACTATAAGGGTCAGATTCGCACAGGCAGCGATGTGATGATTCTTGAAGGTAAAATTGTGGAGAAATAATAATCAGTATGAACAGACTTTTTTTATCAGCACTTTGTGGTTTATTCTCTCTCTCTGCTATGGCATATTCACGTGCCGGAGACAGGATCGCCACGCCGTGGGGTGAGAATATAAACCCCGATAAGGTATGGCAAAAGTATCCACGCCCTATAATGGAACGCAATGAGTGGAAAAATCTTAACGGACTTTGGAATTATGCCATAGTCGGGGCTAAATCGGGCAAGCCAAAAAACTATGATGGCGAGATACTGGTGCCTTTTCCGGTAGAATCGAGCCTTTCAGGTGTGGGTAAAGAGGTAGGCGATAAGAATGCCTTATGGTATGAACGCTCATTTACCGTTCCCTCTTCCTGGAAAGGCAAGGATATATTACTTAACTTCGGCGCAGTAGACTGGCAGTGCGACGTATGGGTAAATGATGTGAAGGTGGGAAGCCACGAGGGTGGCTATACGCCCTTCAGTCTTAATATAACACCTGCTGTGGATTTAAGGGGTTCCAACACTCTGACCGTGCGTGTGTATGACCCTACGGATCACGGTTATCAGCCTCGTGGAAAGCAGGTGAGCAATCCGGAGGGTATCTGGTATACTCCGGTGACCGGAATATGGCAGACCGTATGGCTTGAGCCGGTGTCGACTATACATATTTCCTCACTTCGTACACTTCCCGATGTAGACGCCAACACATTAAGGGTAGAGGCTATACCCTCTCAGGTTTTACCCGGTCAGATGACGGAGGTAAAGGTTTACGACACTGGAAAGTTGATTGCTTCAGGCAAAAGTATAAACGGTGAGCCGATGACAATAAATATGCCTGAGGATGTGAAGCTATGGTCGCCTGACTCACCAAATCTATACGATATGGAGGTGCTGCTCTATAACAATGGGCAACTTTCTGATAAGATAAATTCTTATGCGGCGATGCGTAAGTTCTCAACCAAACGTGATGCCTCCGGAAAAATGAGAATCCAGCTTAATAATGAGGATTTATTTCAGTATGGTCCTTTGGATCAGGGATGGTGGCCCGACGGACTTTACACACCTCCGAGCTATGAGGCAATGGTGTATGACATTGACAAAACCAAGGATTGGGGCTTCAATATGATACGCAAGCATATAAAAGTTGAGCCTGCTACCTGGTATACCTATTGTGACCGTGCCGGAATAATTGTATGGCAGGATATGCCCAGTGGCGACAGTAGCCCCGAATGGCAGAATCATCATTATTTTGATGGTACTGAAAAGAAACGTTCTCCGGAAAGCGAGGCAACCTACCGTAAGGAGTGGAAAGAGATTATCGACTGCCTTTACAATTATCCCAGTATCTGCACGTGGATACCTTTCAATGAGGCGTGGGGACAGTTTAAGACCCCTGAAATCGTAGAATGGACCAAGGCATATGACCCTTCACGACTTGTAAACCCTGCCAGCGGTGGTAATTTCTATGCCTGTGGCGACATACTCGACCTGCATAATTATCCGGGTCCGGCAATGTATCTTTATGATGGTCAGAGAGTCAATGCTCTTGGAGAGTTTGGTGGAATAGGGTATGTGGTTGACGGACATATATGGACTCCCGACCGCAACTGGGGATATATACAATTCAAAAACTCAAAGGATGTCACCGATGAGTATGTGAAGTATGCCAATGAGCTACTTGACCTTGTAGATTCCGGCTTCTCAGCCGCAGTGTATACGCAGACCACAGATGTGGAAGTAGAGGTAAATGGCCTTATGACCTATGACCGTAAGATGGTGAAAATAGATGAAGATAGGGTTAGACAAGTTAACACAGCCCTTTGTAAAAGTCTTGAAAAATAAAAACTAACTGACATATGAAAAATAGGATTCTGATTTCTGCTTCTCTGCTTCTTGCCGCCGGATTCTCGGCAAGTGCGGGTAGCTACCTTTATCTGAAAACTCCGGGTGGAATCAAAACGGAGTATGAACTTAAACTGAACGCTGACGGTTCTCTTTCGGATGTCGAGGGAGAGAAACTACCTTTGCAGATCAAATATACAGCAATCGAGAAAAACGGTGTGAAACATATTGCTTATGATCTGACAGCTTTGGATGACTGCTGGTTTAGTTTTGAAAATGAGGAGGCGGTCAGTGATAATGCTCATAAGGACTGTGAATTTTATATGCCGGGATTCTGGTATCATCACAATCTACGTTCTCCTGAGGGTGCACCTTCGTTTAATGTCTCCGATAGTTGGACTGTAAGAGAAGATAGATTAAGCTCACCACTCACGGGTATTTACGACCCCTCTTCAAAGATAGGATATACCGTTTTGCGAGTAAACTCAGACAACGCTGATTGTACGGAGCAGAACCAAAGTGGCGACGTGATTCTTCACGGCCACACATCGGTGGGCTTTACCGGATTCAGAAATGTGGATAACAGACCTACACTTGTATTCGGTTATCCTTACATGGAGTCACCTAAACGTTACATACGCAAACTGACGCTAATAAATCCTATCAGGGCATTTGAGAAAATTGCAAAAGGTGACACACGTCATCTTGAGTGGCAGATGTACACAATTCCTGCTGATGACTATTCCGACTTCGTTGCCGATGTGTGGAACTATACCTTCGACACACTTACTCCGGATCCTGTTGACACCGGTCTTGACAATGAGCAGGCTAAAGGGTATCTGGCTAATTATTTCAGGACAAGTTTCGTGGATAAGTACGATATGAAATATTACACGTCATGTGGTATCCGCACTGATGATTGTGCCAACAACGGTATGTTTGAGGTCGGTTTTGTAGGACGAGTGCTTCTCAATGCCTATAATGCGCTTGAATACGGACGACAACACGGTGATCAGGCGATGGTAGACAACGCCACATCCATTTTCAACAGTGTGCTTAACCACGGCTTCACACCCAACGGTTTCTTTAAGGAGACAATGAATCTTGAGGACGGTAGTGAGGCTGACATACTCAGCATACGCCGTCAGTCGGAAGGTATATTTGCAGTGCTCAACTATCTTGATGCTGAACGTCGTCTCGGCAACCGCCATACTGAATGGGAAAATAAGATGGCGTTGCTTCTCGACAATATGATGAAGCTACAGAATAGTGACGGGAGTTTTCCGAGAAAATTCCGGACAGACATGAGCGTGTTTGATGTAGGGGGAGGCAGTACGCCTTCAGCAACTCTCCCCTTAACAATGGCTTACAAGTATTTTAATAATAAGAAGTATCTTGAAAGTGCGCGGTCTACCGCAAATTATCTTGAAAGAGAACTGATTGATAAGGCAGATTATTTCTCCTCCACCCTTGATGCGAACTGCGAAGATAAGGAAGCCTCTCTCTATGCATCGACAGCTATGTATTATCTTACCCACGTCACATCCGGGAAGGAGCGTGCACATTATATGGATATGTGTAAGAAATCGGCTTATTTCTGTCTTTCTTGGTATTACCTATGGGATGTGCCTTTCGCATCGGGTCAGATGCTTGGTGATGTCGACTTCCGTTCACGTGGCTGGGGAAATGTATCCGTGGAGAACAACCATATAGATGTCTTTATCTTTGAATTTGCCACAGTGCTTGATAAGCTTGCCGACTATTATAAGGAAAACCGTTTCTCAAACTTCTCAAATGTGATAAAGACCTCGATGTTACAGCTGATGCCACGTGAGGACAATACGTTTGACATTGCAAAGAAGGGCTATTATCCGGAAGTGGTGCAACACACCACTTGGGACTATGGCAGAAACGGCAAAGGCTTCTACAACGATATTTTTGCCCCGGGCTGGACAGTAGCTTCCTTATGGCAGATGCTCTCTCCCGACCGTGTGGATAATTTCTTCGATTAAGAGATGCAAGGTATGATTAAGCGTCTCTATCGAGTTTATATATCATATGATGAATAGATTAAAAATGATGAGTCTCAAATATATAATTAATAACATTGGATCAGTGCTCATTCCTCTTTTAGCCATTGTGTCCGGAAGAGCTGTCTCAGCAAAGAAACATACTCCGGAAATAGCAGATTCGATAACGGGTGAGTTACTACTTGCTGATCCTACCATCTTTACTATAGATGGTGTATATTATATGGCGGGAACTCAGCCGGGAAACCCTCCAGGGTTCACTGTCTTTAAGTCCGATGATTTGTTACATTGGAAGTCTACTTCTGCCAACGGTCAGCCACAGCTTATGCCCGGTAATGATATATATGGTTCAAAAGGTTTTTGGGCACCTCAGTTTGTGCCAGTAGACAACAAGGTGTATATGTTCTATACCGCCAATGAACAGGTGGCATGTGCAGGCGCGGATTCTATTACCGGAACCTATCATAACTTCATTCCAAAAGGTAGCGACACTTTTGCCGTAAAACCTGAACCGATTGATGCCTCCTGTGGAAATATTGATCCGTTTCTGTTTCAGGATACCGATGGTAAATATTATCTATATCATGTAAGGTTTGATAACGGGAATTACATCTGGGTTGGAGAATATGATATGGAGAATGGTAAGATTGTGGAAGGCACATTGCAACCTACCTTCCGTGTTGATCAACCATGGGAACATACTCGTTCCTTTGAGAGCGTTCCTATAATGGAGGGTCCGACAGTCGTTAAGATAGATAATGCGTATTATCTTTTCTATTCTGCAAATCATTTTATGAGTAAAGATTATGCTGTGGGCTATGCTATCGCGCCTACTCCGCTTGGACCCTGGACTAAGAATCCTGATAATCCGGTTATCAGTAACTTTATCATAGGAGAGGCGGGGAGCGGACACGGAGATATATTCAAAGATAGAAATGGAAATCTACGTTATGTATTCCATACTCATAATTCGGATGATTCGGTAGCACCACGTCGAACACGGATAGTTACGTTGAAAACGTTGGCGTCTGATACACCCGGACTACCGTCACGTATAATAGCCGATCCTTCGACTCTTCTTAAACCGGTGCTCGCTGGTGTAGGAGAAATATATATGAATCCTGTCATCAACATCAGTGCGCCTGACCCGACCGTGATACGTGTCGCTGATGGCAGTTATTATCTCTATGCTACGGAAAATGTGCCCAACCTTCCGATATTCAAATCGGATGATTTGGTTAATTGGGAATTGATAGGAACGGCGTTCACTGATGAATCTCGGCCTAAAATGGTGCCTGACGGAAATATATGGGCACCAGATATACAATATATCGACGGACGTTACGTGCTTTATTATTCCAAATCGAAATGGGGAGGTGAGTGGGAGTGCGGCATAGGCGTAGCCGTGGCTGACGCTCCGGAAGGTCCGTTTACTGATTGTGGACCCTTGTTTATCAGTAAGGAGATAGGGGTGCAGAATAGTATCGATCCGGTCTATTTTGCTGAGGGTAATAAGAAGTATCTGTTCTGGGGAAGTTTCCGTGGAATATATGCAATTGAGCTTTCCGATGATGGTCTGAGTGTGAAGGAGGGCGCTAAACCTGTTCAGGTAGCCGGCACATTCACTGAGGGAACGAATATATTCAAGCATGACGGCTACTATTATCTTGTAGGGTCAGCCGGCTCTTGCTGTGAAGGTGAAAGAAGCACTTATCGTGTCGTTATGGCACGCTCAAAGGATTTGCTTGGTCCTTATGTCAACAAGGATGGTGAGGCGGCAATGGATAACGGCTTCTCTCTGCTGATGAGCCGAAGCAAGGATGTGATAGGTCCGGGACATAATGCGAATTTTGTCACGGACGACGCGGGACAGTTTTGGATGCTCTATCACGGTTTTGATGCATCGGAGCCGGATGCGGGACGCAAAGTCTATCTTGACCGCATTATCTGGGATTCCGATGGCTGGCCAATGGTTGAGGCGCACCAACCTTCGGAAAGAGCCGTAAAACCAATCATTAAAAGAGAAGATTTGTGATGAACTGTTTACTGTAATTAACGGCTCTTACTTTAATTTTTAATATGGAAACTGTTTACATCAAAAACGCTTGATGTAAACAGTCTCCATTGGTATATTTAAGCGATAACTAACGGATAAATCAGGATGTAAGGGCTACAGTATTATTAGGCTATGATGAATGAATCGATGTTGTGGGTTTCTTTTGAGAAGCCTATTCCGATTTTGTAGAGGTGTCTTGTGTCTGTTATGAAGGGATGGGCATAGTGCTTGTCGGCTATTTGCTGGAGTGCTGATTCTGCGTTGCCATTAATTTTTAATTCTATTATGTAGATATAACGGGAGGTTCTAATGAGTAGGTCGATGAAACCTTCTGAGGTGTTGTATTCTACGCTGACATCAAGTCCAATCAAGGATGCGATACAATAGAAAATCGTATGGTAATAGTTTTCGTATCGGGCTATTCTTGTACGTAGTTTTGATGGGATACCTGCTAAGAAG
>CAMWIF010000008.1 GCA_947174225.1 uncultured Porphyromonadaceae bacterium
CTCCAGGGTCAGCAGCAGCGCGGGATCCTATATGTGTAGAAGCCGCTGGGCTACCAGCAGCGCAAAAATCAGGGCGGCTACAACAACCGCAACAACCAGGGCGGCTTCCGTAAGCAGAATAACAATATGAAGTTCACTCCGCGTCCTAAGCAGGTGGACTACGTAATAGAGGATATCGATCCGAACGAACAGGTACGTCTCAACAAGTATATGGCAAATGCCGGCGTATGTTCTCGTCGTGAGGCTGATGAATACATCGCACAGGGTCTTGTGAAGGTGAACGGCGAAGTGGTGACTGAGCTTGGCACAAAGATCTCTCACAACGATGTGGTGGAATATGACGATAAGGTGGTTACACCCGAGCGTAAATGCTATGTGCTTCTCAACAAGCCGAAAGACTGTGTGACTACAAGCGACGATCCCAATGGCCGTCTCACCGTGCTCGACCTTGTTAAGAACGCTTGCAAGGAGCGTATCTATCCCGTAGGTCGCCTTGACCGCAATACCACCGGTGTGCTCCTTCTCACCAATGACGGTGACCTCGCTTCTAAACTTACTCATCCTAAGTTTGTGAAGAAGAAGATTTACCACGTCTGGACAGATAAGGATATTACCGAGGAGGATATGCAGCGTATTGCTGACGGAATCACACTCGACGACGGTGAGATACACGCCGACGCAATCAGCTACGTTAGCGAGACTGACCGCAATCAGGCTGGTATAGAGATTCATAGCGGTCGCAATCGTATCGTCCGCCGTATATTCGAAAGCCTCGGCTACCGTGTCACCAAGCTCGACCGCGTATACTTCGCAGGTCTCACGAAGAAGAATCTTCCGAGAGGTCGCTGGCGTTACCTCACTCAGGAGGAGGTTAACTTCCTGCGTATGGGGTCGTTTGAGTGATTACATCCACGGTCGGACATAAAGACTTAAAAGAAAGACGTTTTTTATTGTCATGGATAAAGAAATAAGAAGAAAATCCATCGCCACTATCCTTGCCGACGGCTCCGAGCTTGTCGGCAAGAAGGTGGATGTGAAAGGATGGGTGCGTACACGCCGAGGCAACAAGAACGTGCAGTTCGTTGCCCTCAACGACGGCAGTACCATCAATAACCTTCAGATTGTGTTTGACCTTTCCCGTTTTTCAGAGGAGGAGCTTAAACCGATCACCACAGGGTCAAGCATCCATGTGCAGGGTACACTTGTGGCGTCACAAGGCAAGGGTCAGAGTGTAGAGGTTCAGGCGGAAGAGCTTGAGATCTACGGCACAGCTCCGAGCGACTATCCTCTGCAGAAGAAGGGTCATACCCTTGAGTTCCTGCGTGAGAAAGCCCATCTGCGTCCTCGTACAAATACATTCGGTGCTGTGCTCCGTATACGTCACGCTTTGGCTTATGCCATACATAAATTCTTCAACGATAAGGGTTTCTATTACTTCAACTCTCCGCTCATCACGGCTTCTGATGCTGAGGGCGCAGGCGCACAGTTCCAGGTGACAACCCTTCCTCTCAACGAGCTTCCGCTCACTGAGGATGGAAAGGTAGACTACACTGACGACTTCTTCGGCAAGATGGCTTGTCTCACCGTATCGGGTCAGCTTGAGGGAGAACTTGGTGCCACGGCTTTGGGCTTGATCTATACATTCGGTCCCACATTCCGCGCGGAGAACTCCAACACACCGCGTCACCTCTCCGAGTTCTGGATGGTGGAGCCTGAGATGGCGTTCTATGAGATTGAAGACAACATGGAATTGGCTGAGGAATTTATTAAGTATTGCATCAATTATGCCTTAGAGCATTGTAAGGATGATATACAATTCCTTAACGATCACTTCGACAAGGGTCTTATTGACCGTCTCAATTTCGTTGTGAGCAATGACTTCGTTCGTCTTCCCTACACTGAGGGTGTGAAAATCCTTGAAGAGAGTGGCAAGAAGTTTGAATTCCCGGTATTCTGGGGCGCTGACCTTGCCTCTGAACACGAGCGTTACCTGGTGGAGGAACACTTCAAGAAGCCGGTTATTCTCACTGACTATCCCAAGGAAATTAAAGCCTTCTATATGAAACTCAACGACGATGGAAAGACTGTGCGTGCAATGGATGTGCTCTTCCCGAAGATCGGCGAGATCATAGGCGGCTCTCAGAGAGAGGAGAACTACGAGAAACTTCTTGGCCGTATGAATGAGCTGGGTCTTGAAGGTATGGATTGGTATCTCGACACACGTAAATATGGAACGGTGCCTCACAGCGGTTTCGGTCTCGGTTTCGAGCGTCTTGTGCTCTTCGTGACCGGAATGCAGAATATCCGCGATGTCATACCTTTCCCCCGATACCCCAAGAACTGTGAATATTAATAAGATAAATCTACAATCCCGTCTCAGCGTCATGGCAGCTATCGTTGCTATGGCGCTGTCGTGGCTTTGTTTCGCTGTCTCTGCACAAGCCCCCGATTCGGTTGCAGCACCTCCGAAGACCGAAGTAACCGTTCCGACTCCAAAGGCTGATGCTCCAAAACCGAGCGTAGCTATCACAACTCCAAAACCGGCTACTTCTACGGCTCCGAAGGCTGTCGCTCCAAAACCCGCAGCCGATTCTGTAGCTAAGACTCCGAAATCTTCCGATCAGTTGGTGGTAAGTCTCCTTACCTGTAGCCCCGGTCCGGAAATCTATGAGCTATATGGTCATGAGGCTATAAGAGTGAAAGGGGAGGGGAGAGACTCGGTTTGGAATTTCGGAGTATTCAATTTTAATGAACCCAATTTTGTCTACCGCTTTGTCAAGGGGGAAACTGATTATATGTGTGTCGGCTATCCTACCGAATGGTTTATTCCTGAATATGCCGAGCGTGGTTCGAGGGTAGTGGAACAAGAGCTTAATCTTAGTCAGGAGGAGGCACGTAAGCTGTTGACGATGCTTCAGACCAATGCTCTTCCGGAGAATAGAGTCTATCGCTACAACTATGTAAAGGATAACTGTGCCACCCGTATATGGCGAATGATGGAAGCTGCCTCAGATAAGGAGGTGACATATCCCGATAGTATTCGCTACGGCACTTTCCGCAATGAAATGCGTGCCTATAACCAAAATTATCCCTGGTATCAGTTTGGCATTGATATAGCTCTCGGTTCCGGCATCGACGTTCCAATCACCGCGAAGGATGAGATGTATGTCCCTATGGAGATGGAGAGGATGATTGGAGGTGCGAAGTTTGCCGACGGTCGTCCGGTAGTCAAAGCTACAAGGGTGCTCAACGAGGGTGTGGCGGATGCCACACTTCCACCCACACCGTGGTGGTTTGGTCCTATGTTCTGGTGTTCGCTTGTTGCTGCTATCCTTGTGTGCGTCTGCATCTACGACCTTAGCAGAAAGGGCATTACCCGCTGGATCTATTCCTTATGGTTTTTTATTTTAGGTATTGCCGGATGTGTGGTCACATTCCTTGTGTTTGTCTCGAAGCATGAGGCCACATCTCCGAATATTCTTATTCTCTGGCTCAATCCGCTTCAGCTTATTATGGCGGCGGCTGTTTGGAAGCAGAAGAAGCGCACGTTGCCCAGAGAGCTTGCCAGATACAACATCGCCGTGCTCTTGGTTGTGATGGGCGTATGGGCATGGCAGGGTCAAAGCACCAATCCGGCGTTGTTCCCTCTTATGGGTGCCACTTGGATTATGTCTTTGGTTTACGCAATAATCGCCCGCAAAGATAGTTATAATTATTATAGGTCTACCGGTTCCTACAGGAGTCGGCTGCCTTAAGACAATTTACACAGTGGGGGATTTCCGATGAGTATATTGTCTTTGAATGAGAGTAACTTTTAGTTTAAATGAATCGTTTTCTGACATCGGTGATATGTGGCTTGGTGGGCATCAACACGATGCTTGCCGCTGATCCTTCCCGTCCGAAACTGGTAGTGGGAATTGTGGTGGATCAGCTACGCACCGATTACATAGAATATCTCCAGAATCTCTTCGGAGAGAAAGGCTTCCGCAAACTTATGAAGGAGGGAGCCTTCCTCCGCAATGTGGATTATAAGGTGGGGAGCCTCGATAAGGCCAGCGCTACTGCGATGGTCTATACGGGTGCGTATCCACGTCAGACAGGCGTAGCAGCTGCCTCTGTCTATGATCCCACTACCCAGCAGATGGCTCCTGCCCTGCACGACTCCAAGGTAATTGGCAACTTCACTGAGGAAAACCTTTCGCCCACTGCGCTGCGCCTTTCCACCATAAGCGATGAAATAGCAATAGACGGTGTGGGAGTAGCTTCGGTGTACTCCATAGCTCCCGATGCGCAGCAGGCTATAATCATGGCAGGACACGCCGGTAATTCTGCCTTCTGGATAAATGATAACACCGGTCGCTGGGCAACTACCACCTACTATCGCGATACGCCCAAGGTGGTGACACAGCGCAACTATGACCATTCTATAGCGTCACGCATCGACACGATGCAGTGGCGTCCGTCGCTTCCGCTGTCACGTTATCCCGGCTTGCCGTCGCAGAAGAAGATGTATGATTTTAAACATACATTCTCGATGGCTGACCGTAATGTCTACCGTCAATATGCTTCGTCGCCCCTGGTTAATACCGAGGTGACAGACGTTGCTATCTCATATCTTAAGGATCTTAAGATAGGCACCAACGGTGAGGCGATAGACATGCTCAACATTGGTTACACAGCCGCTCCTTATAAAGCTGTGAAGGATGGTGATTTCCGTCTGGAGCTCGAGGATAGCTATGTACGGCTTGACGGACAATTAGGGCGTCTTTTCGATGCGATTGATAAATATGTGGGTCTTGACAATACGTTTGTCTATGTCACCTCTACAGGTTATTATGACGATGCGGTTGTTGACGATCCGAAATACCGAATACCTACGGGAGAGTTTTCAGTGAAACGTGCTCTCTCGCTCCTCAACTCCTATCTTACCGCCAAATATGGCAACGGCAACTATGTTGACACCTATAGTCGTGGCCACGTCTATCTCGACCGGAAAGAGATAGAGAGCAAGCAACTGCGTCTTGACGAAGTGGCACAGGCGGCTCGCGATTTTCTTGTGAAGATGAGTGGCGTGAGTGATGCCTATACTATGGGCGACATTATGACTTCCGCCTTGCCGGGTATGGAAGCGCTGCGTCTCGGCACCGACCCCAAGACCGGGGGCGACGTGGTGCTTGAGTTCAACTCCGGTTGGAGGGTGAAAGATGATACCCGTTTCCCGGAGGAGGTGCAGGTTATGCGCTCGTCGATGGTGCTTAGTCCTGCCTTTTTCATGGGGTCGGGAGTTAAACCTCAGATAATATCCACTCCGGTGGAGGTGACAGCGATTGCGCCCACCGTGACGCAGACGCTGCGCATCAGGGCTCCGAGCGGCGCTATCTCTAAGCCATTGCCTTTGGAGTAAGGTTTAGGTTTAGAGTTTAGGATTTATGGCAAATCTTAGATTAGGTAATCTTAAATTTTAAGTGAATCTTAGACTTTAGATAATTAGGGAGCGTCCACTCATTTTCAAATTGAATAAAATTCAAAATCCATGGGATTTAACAAAATACTTAAGAAAATTTTCGGCGACCAGAGCGAACGTGCCGTTCGCCCGCTCTGGCAACGTCTTAGAAACGAAATCAATCCTATCAGCGAGGAGCTTAAGGATATAAGCAACGATGAGCTTCGTGGCCGTATAGATGTGATCCGTGATAATATCCGCAAGGAGAGTCAGGAATATAAGGATCAGATGGCTGAAATCCGTAAGGAGATCGAGACTCTCGACTACGACAAGCGTGAGCCTTATTGGAAGAAGATCGACGACTTGAAGGAGGAGATGTTCAAGATGTATGCTCATCGTCTTGACGAGGCACTTCCTGAGGTGTTTGCCGTAGTTAAGGAGACTGCCCGTCGCTTTGCCAACAACGAGACAATCGAGGTGACAGCTACAGAGGCTGACCGTAACCTTGCCGTAGCAGGTAAGGACTTCATCACCATCGACGGTGATAAAGCCATATATAAAAACAGTTGGGTTGCCGGTGGTAACCTTATGACCTGGGATATGGTACATTACGATGTGCAGCTCATCGGCGGTATGGTGCTTCATGGTATCCTTAATGGCGATAAGGCTTCAAATAATATAGCCGAGATGGCTACCGGTGAGGGTAAGACACTCGTGGCTACACTCCCTGTTTTCCTCAACGCGCTTACCGGAGAGGGTGTGCATGTGGTGACTGTCAACGACTATCTTGCCAAGCGTGACTCCGAATGGATGGGTCCCCTCTATCAGTTCCACGGTCTTACTGTAGATTGTATCGATAAGACTGAACCAAACTCCGAGGAGCGTCGTAAGGCATACCGCTCTGACATAACCTTCGGCACAAACAACGAGTTCGGCTTCGATTATCTGCGTGACAATATGGCCACTCAGACCTCCGACCTTGTTCAGCGCGATGAGCATTACTACGCCATTGTCGATGAGGTTGACTCCGTGCTTATCGACGATGCCCGTACACCGCTCATCATCTCCGGTCCCGTGCCCAAGGGCGACGACCAGATGTTCAACGAATTCAAGCCTAATGTGGAGAAGGTGGTTATGGCACAGCGTAAGCTTGTGCAGCAACTCCTCCTTGAGGCAAAAGATAAGATTTCAGCCGCAATGAGCGGTGACCCCGCAAAGATTGCGAAGTTCGATAAGAAGGAGGAGGGCAAGAAACCTCTTACAGCCGACCAACTTCTCGAGGATGGCGGTCTGTCACTCTTCCGTGCCTATAAGGGTCTGCCTAAGCACAGTCCTCTTATCCGTTATCTCAGCGAGGAGGGTATCAAGCAGCTCCTTCTCAAGGTGGAGGCTAAATATATGGCTGACAACAACCGCGAGATGCCTAAGGCAGTTGAGCCTCTTTTCTTTGTGATAGATGAGAAGAACCACAGCATCGAGCTTACCGATAAGGGTATTGAAGTGCTTACCGGCACTACCCAAGACCCTGATTTCTTCATCCTTCCCGACATTGCTGCCCAGCTTTCAGCCGTGGAGAATGAGGAGGGCACCAAAGAGCAACATCAGGAGAAGAAGGATGCGCTTCTCCAGAACTACTCGATCAAGGCAGAGCGCGTACACACTGTCAACCAGCTTCTGAAAGCATACACACTCTTCGATAAGGACGTGGAGTATGTGATCGACGACAATAAGATTAAGATTGTAGACGAGCAGACAGGCCGTATTATGGAGGGCAGACGCTATAGCGACGGTCTGCATCAGGCAATCGAGGCTAAGGAAGGCGTGAAGGTTGAGGCTGCCACCCAGACCTATGCTACCATCACCCTTCAGAACTACTTCCGTATGTACCGTAAATTGGCAGGTATGACCGGTACGGCTATGACTGAGGCAGGTGAGTTCTATGACATCTATAAGCTTGAGGTGACTGAGATTCCGACCAACCGTCCTGTGCTCCGTAATGACCAGAACGACCGCGTATACCGCACCAAGAAGGAGAAATATGCAGCCGTGATCCAGGAGGTTGAGGATATGGTTAAGGCAGGGCGTCCCGTGCTTGTGGGTACCACTTCCGTAGAGATTTCCGAACTTCTTTCCAAGATGCTCTATCTCCGTAAGATACCCCACCAGGTGCTTAATGCCAAGTACCACCAGAAAGAGGCGGACATCGTGGCTCAAGCAGGTAAGACCGGCACTGTGACCATCGCTACCAATATGGCAGGTCGTGGTACCGACATCAAACTTCCGAAGGAGGTGAAGGACGCGGGTGGTCTTGCTATCATCGGCACTGAGCGTCACGAGAGCCGTCGTGTTGACCGTCAGCTTCGCGGACGTGCCGGCCGTCAGGGCGATCCCGGTTCCTCAGTATTCTTCGTATCGTTTGAGGATACCGTTATGCGTCTTTTCGCTAACGAGCGTATCGTCAAGACCCTTGACCGTCTCGGCTTCCAGGAGGGTGATATGATCGAGAGTAAGATGGTGACCAAATCCATCGAGAACGCCCAGAAACGTGTGGAGGAGAACAACTTCGGTATACGTAAACGTCTTGTGGAATATGACGACGTTATGAATGCCCAGCGTAAGGGTGTCTACGGCCGTCGCCAGAATGCCTTGAAAGGGGAGCGTATAGGCACTGATATTGCCAATATGATATACGAGACCGCTCAGGAACTTGCCACCCGTCGCTACGAAGGCGGATATAAGGAATTTGATGAGGAGGTGCGTAAGGCATTTGCCGTTGAGCTTCCCTTCACTGAGGAGGAATATAACAAGCTCGATCCTGACCAGCTCACAGAACGTCTTGCCGAAACAGCTATGCAGACCTATAACCGCAACAAGCAGAAGATGGCTGAAGGCGCAATGCCCTACATCAAGGAATTTGTTGAGGAGAGAGGTGCTACGGGTCTGGTAGGTGTGCCTGTTACTGATGGTCGCCGTATGTATAATATCCGCTGCGACATCACCGAAGCTTATGAGAACGACTGCAAGCCGCTTACCAAAGCTTGGGAGAAGACAGTGCTTCTTTCGAGCATCGACAAGGCTTGGCAGGAGCAGCTTCGCGAGATGGACGAACTGCGTAAATCCGTTCAGAACGCTTCCTATGAGCAGAAAGATCCCTTGGTGATCTACAAACTTGAGGCATATGAGCTTTGGAAGAAGATGCTTTGGGAAATGAACTCCAAAGCGGTTGCCACACTTATGCGTGGCCGCTTGGCAGTGCCTGACTATGCCGAGGCAAAGGCTCGTGAGGCGGCTGAGCGCGAGGCGCGTGAGCAACACCGTCAGCTTCAGGAGCAGCGTAGAGCTATGCAGCAGCAGGAGATACGTCGTGAATACAGCACCACAAGCACTACCATGCCGAATCCCTATGCTAACTATAGCACCACTCGCGACAGCTATCCGGGTGAGTCAGCTCAACGTCAGGCTGCCCAAAACGTCAATCGTCCCGCGCAGGCTCCTCAGCCGGCGAAGGCTGACCCTAAGGTTGGCCGCAATGATCTCTGCCCCTGCGGCAGCGGCAAAAAATATAAGAACTGCCACGGTCGTGATCTTTGATTTACGACGTAATTTATATTACATCCGCCCTCTGTTCCTTATGGGACAGAGGGCTTTTTTCTTGACTTATAATACATAGTGTAGAACTAAGTAGGGTAGAAATGCGTTAGAATGTCATATCCCCCGAATTCCTATAAATATGAATCTACCTAAAAAACTCCTGCTTTCAGTTTGTGTCGGCATTACGGTAAGTGTAAGTGCTCAGACTTCGGAATTGCCCTCCGAGGCTAAGTATCTTCGTGACCCGATGCCCGAGTCATGGCAGATGACTCCTGAGACAACCCAAAGTCTGCCTACTGACGATGAGTGGTGGCATACTTTCTACGATCCTATGCTTGACCGTCTTATCGCAAAGACAGTGGAGAATAATTTTGATGTGGCAGCTGCTGTGAAACGCATTGATATGGCGAGAAATGTACTGAAAGAGACAGAAGCCGGTTATTTCCCGACCATCTCACTCTCAGGAGGCTATAGCCATTCGCAGCAAAGCGGTGCGTTGTCAAAGCCCGTGGGACCCTCGTCGCGTAGCTCATCATTCTCTTTGGGTGCAAATATGAACTGGGAAATTGACCTCTTTGGGCGCATACGAGCCAACACAAACGCTCAGAAAGCAGCTCTGAATGTGGCACGTGCCGACTATAACGCCGTGATGGTGAGCCTTTGTGCCAAAGTAGCCACAGCATATATGGAGTTGCGTGTCTGCCAGAAGCAGCTGGCGGTAAACCGTGCCCATATATCGTCGCAGGAGAAGGTGGTGAAGATCACAGAGGCACGTTTCGAGGCTGAACTGGCGGATATGCTTGATGTGACCCAGGCACGCACCGTGCTTTACAACACTCAGTCAACTTTGCCGGGGATACAATCGAAAATACGTACATTGATAAATACGCTCTCAATATTGGTGGGTGAGTATCCCGGTGCTTTGGCAGAAGACCTTGCAGTGGAGACAGCTCTCCCGGGTTACAATATAGCTATAGATACGGGGGTGCCAACTGATATTCTGCGTCGTCGTCCCGACATACAGCAGGCGGAGATGACCCTTGCCCAATATGCCGCCCAAATCGGCATAGCCAAGAAGGATTTTCTTCCTACCCTGACTCTTACGGGGGCTATAGGCACTGACGCGAGAAAGGCAGGCGATCTGTTTGGAGAACATTCAATGTCTTATTCCATAGCTCCGCAGCTTTCGTGGACCCTCTTCGACGGCTTGGCGCGTAATTACCGTGTGGCTGAGGCCAAATTGCAGTTTGAAGCAGCTATCGATTCATATAATCTCACCGTGATGAATGCCGTAGGAGAGGTAGATAATGCCTTGCAGGAATATGATGCCACACTGAAAAGTATAGAGCTTCAGGAGAAGGTGGTGGAGCAGAGTGAGAAGGCTCTTCGGTTGGCAATCAACCTCTATAAAACCGGTCTCACGGCTTTCTCCAACGTGGTAGACGGTCAGATGAGCTGGCTTACCAGCCAGAATCAGCTTGTATCGCTTGAGGGAGAGGCATTGACCTCACTTATAACCATCTATCAGGCTTTAGGAGGCGGGTGGCAAAGCCAGGAATACCATATAAAGTAACAGAAACCTTAAAAATACCATAGAATATGAAAAAGAATTACAAATACATATTGCTTTTCCTGCTTTGTGCGGGGTTAGGCTTCTTTTTTTCGTGCGGACGTAAGGATAAGAGTCAGGATATTCAGCAAGTACGCGACATTGATGTAGCTGAGGTTACGGTTGACTCCGTTGTGCTTCACAAGACCTATCCGGGCTATCTCTCGTCGGGCAGCAGTGTGGATGTCACCGCCCAGGTTGATGGTATACTTTTAAAGAAATACTATGATGCCGGAGGAATGGTGAAGAAGGGACAAATCCTTTTTCAGGTAGATCCTACGCTTTATCAGGATGCAGTGCAAAGGGCTGAGGCGGCTCTCACTTCAGCCATCAGTCAGCGTGACTATGCTAAAACCCGTTATGCCGCGGTGCAGAAGGCTTTCGAGGCTGAAGCGGTGTCGAAGATGGAGGTGCTTTCGGCAGAGAGCAATCTTCGTCAGGCAGAGGCAAACATCAAAGATTGCCAGGCTTCTTTGCATACAGCTCAGACTAATCTCGGATACTGCACTATGAGAGCCACGATGAATGGCAATATCACCGATGCGACTATCGGAGAAGGGAACTACGTGAACGGTGCGGACGATCCGATTGTGCTTGCCAAGATATTCGACAATTCCACGATGTCGGCTGCATTTGAGATAGAAGACGCTCAGTATGAGCGTATGGTAGGTCGCACAACAGGAATAAATGATCCGATATATAATGCTATACCGCTGAAGTTTCGTGATAACCTGCTTCACGACTACACCGGGAAACTGTCATATGAAGCTCCGGATGTTAACGTCAAGACCGGAACAATTTTGCTGAAATGCGACATAAAGAACCCTTACAACGAACTGAAGGAGGGTATGTATGTCACCATCAATCTTCCTTATGGCGTGGATCCTAAGGCAGTGCTTGTGAAAGATGCCTCCATCGGTACTGACCAATTGGGTAAGTATGTCTACGTTGTCAACGATTCCAACAAGGTTGTATACACTCCGATTAAGGTAGGAGAGGTATACCATGATTCCCTTCGTATAGTGGAGAGTGGTCTTAAACCGGGCGACCGCTACGTCACCAAAGCACTTCTGACCGTGCGTAACGGAGAGACAGTGAATCCAAAACTTATCAAACCTTAAAATCAGACCAGATGTTTTCAAAATTCTTTATAGATCGTCCGATATTCGCCACAGTCATAGCCGTGCTGATGGTGCTTGCCGGAGTGCTTTGCCTCACCAGTATGCCGGTGGCACAGTATCCGGACATTACTCCTCCAACGGTTATGGTAAGTGCTTCTTATCCCGGAGCTGATGCTGCCACAGTGGCACGTGCTGTGGGGGTGCCCATAGAGGAGCAGGTCAACGGTGTTGATGGTATGCTTTATATGAGCTCCAATTCCGGTTCAGACGGTAGCTATAATCTGACAATCACCTTCGAGAACGGCACCGACGTTGATCAGGCAGCGGTAGACGTTCAGAATCGCATTTCGATGGCAAACGGTCAGTTGCCAAACTCCGTCACTCAGCAGGGTGTGAGCGTAAGTAAGGAGAGCAGTAATAATGTGCTTTTCATAGCGCTTCAGACCGATGATCCGGAACGCTATGACGCCTTATATCTCACTAACTATGCCCAACTTAATCTTGTAGACCCTCTTACTCGTGTGAAGGGTGTGGGTGGTGTAGGAGCATTCGGCGCAGGTGAATACAGTATGCGCATCTGGCTCGACCCCGAAGCTATGCGTATCCGTAAGGTCACTCCCACAGATGTTGAGACAGCTATACAGGCACAGAATATCGAAGTGTCGGCAGGCTCAGTGGGCACTCCTCCGGGCAATACGGGCGGTCAGTTTGAATTTACCATCACCAGCCAGGGTCAGCTACAGTCGGCTGAGGAATTCAGCAACATCATTCTACGCACCGATGGTGAGGGTGTCCTGAGATTGAGGGATGTGGCTAAGATTGAGCTTGGCAGCTCCAGCTATACCACTGTGTCGAAGATTAATGGTCAGGAAACGGCTCTTATAGGCATCGAGCAGCTTCCCGGTGCCAATGCCCTTGAGGTGGCAGCCGGTTGCGAGAAGGAGCTTCAACGCCTGTCGCAGTATTTCCCCGACGGCGTTCACTATAATATCGTACTCAACTCCACTGTCTATGTGAAGGAGTCTATAAGCAACGTGCTTGTTACTTTTGTGCTTACGTCGCTTATCGTGATGATTGTGATTCTCATCTTCCTTCAGGATTGGAGAGCGGTTGTTATACCGATGCTTACTATTCCCGTATCGCTCATAGGCACCTTTGCAGTGATGAAGATAATGGGCTTCACGCTTAATACGCTCACATTGTTCGGTCTTGTGTTGGCGATAGCCATTGTGGTGGATGATGCGATAGTGGTGGTGGAAGACTGTTCGCGAATTGTGGACAAGGGACTTATGAACCGTCGTCAGGCAGCTGAGAAGGCTATGCGCGAGCTGCAAGGTCCGATTGTGGGTGAGGTGCTTGTGTTGCTTTCCGTATTTATTCCTACTGCGTTTGTGAGCGGAATCACCGGTCAGCTTTATAAGCAGTTTGCTTTGACAATTGCTGTGTCCACGGCGTTTTCCGGCTTCAATGCACTTACGCTTACTCCGGCACTCTGCGCTCTCTTCCTTACTCCGCGCAAACAGTCAAAGTTTTTCGTGTATGTATGGTTCAATAAATTCTGGGCAAAGGTCGTCGATCTTTATGAGCGCATCATAAACGGTATGCTTAAGAAACCGGTGCTTTCCATGGGTGTTTTCTTAGTGATAGCTGCTGCGGCTATATGGGGTTTTGTGAATTGGCCTACAAGTTACATTCCGGAGGAGGATATGGGCTATTTTATGACCTCTATTCAGCTGCCCACCGGAGCATCACTGGAACGAACAGAGAAAGTGGTGGAGAATTTGGCTGCCGAGATAAAGAAGATACCATATGTGAAAGATGTGATGGCTATGTCGGGCTTCTCAATGATGGGAGGCGGTGCAGCTTCAAATATGGGTTCTATCAATGTTATGCTTATTCCCTGGAAAGACCGTGGGAAGAAGGGTTCAGTAAACAATGTGATAGAGATGGTGGATGAGATAGCTGCCAAGCAGCAGGAAGCGATAGTATTTTCGGTTAATCCTCCTGCCATTCAAGGTCTGGGTGTTTCCTCAGGTCTTCAGATGCAGCTTCTCGACATCAATAACCTTGGCTATGCCGAGATGGTAAGGGCTTTGAAAGAGGTGCAGCTTAAGGCTGAGTCTGATCCGAGAATCAAGTCGGTCACTACGCTTGAGCAAGGTCTGGTGCCGCAGTATGCGGTTAAGGTGGAGCGTGATAGGGTAGAACTTCAGGGCATAGACTTGAAACAAGTGTATAACGTGCTATCCTCTTACTTAGGAAGCAGCTATGTGAATGACTTTGTTGATTTCGGTCGCACCTTCCAGGTGACGGTGCAAGGTGATGCCGCTTCGCGCCGCACAGCCAACGACATTATCAAGCTCTCGGTACCTAATTCAAATGGCGATATGGTTCCGTTCAGCGCTTTCTGCACTATAGTTCCTACTATGGGTGAATCAAGTGTTTCTCGATATAACATGTATCAGACCGCTTCGCTTACTGCCACTCCTGCCAAGGGTGTCAGCTCATCCGACGGCATCAAGGCTATGGAGGAGATTGTGCATGAGGCTTTGGGCAAGAATTATTCCTATGCGTGGACGGGTATAGCATATCAGGAGACCCAGGCAGGCACTACCATCAGCTTCGTGTTTATCTTTGCGATTGTGATGACAATACTTGTGCTCTCAGCACAGTATGAGAGTTGGACTGACCCGATAGCTGTAGTGTTGAGTATG
This sequence comes from uncultured Porphyromonadaceae bacterium, assembly GCA_947174225.1. Classification (GTDB taxonomy): domain Bacteria; phylum Bacteroidota; class Bacteroidia; order Bacteroidales; family Muribaculaceae; genus Lepagella. Next base: position 14,479 of record CAMWIF010000008.1, read on the forward strand.
CCTACGGCTATATTGGGTACGGTATTGGGATGTATCTTTATGGGGCAGAGTATCAGTATCTATACGCAGATCGGATTGATATTGCTGTTAGGTATGTCGGCTAAGAACGCGATTCTTATTGTGGAATATGCTATGGACTTCCGCAAGGCAGGAAATAATATCCGTAAGAGTGCCCACGACGCGGGAGTGATACGTTTCCGACCGATTATGATGACAGCGTTGGCATTTGTATTCGGTGTGATGCCGATGATGTTCTCCACGGGCGCGGGAGCCAATAGCCGAATAGAGTTGGGTACTGCGGTGGTGTTCGGTATGGCACTCAACGGACTGATAGGTACACTCTTCGTTCCGACTTTCTGGGAAGTAATGCAGACGTTCAACGAGCGCTATCTCTCGAAGCTTATCAAGGAGCCGCCGGTTAAGAACCCACCTGCTTCCGGCACCGCTGCCAACTCCACCTCCTCGATATGACATCTGAGACTCAAGCGTAATTTTGCTGTTTTTCCCAACAAAATGTCATAAAAACACGGAAAATGCGTTAAATAGGTAATCTGCAAAAATGGCTTGCCAAGTTGCTTTTTGCAGATTACTAAATTTTTATTCATAAACTTTTAATTTGCCATATCATGAATCACATTGACATGATTAAATGTGTCGGACTTGCAGGCTTGATGGCCTTACCGTTCGTTATGGCTGATGCCGCTCCTCTCACGCCGGAGGCGGCATTGCAGCGTGCTGTTGGTAGCCCGGAGGCTAAGCGTATGCCCGGCTCTACGAGTTACAAATTATCCCATACCGAGAAAGCGGGTGGGGAGAATATCCTCTACGTGTTCAACAAGGGTGAGAGAGGTTTTGTGGTGGTTTCTGCCGACGATGCTTTTTCGCCTATACTTGGCTATTCCGATAACGGTGCTTTCGACTATGATGCCGCTCCGCCGCAGCTGAAATGGTGGCTTGGAGAGTATGCCTCACAAGGTGCGTATGCTTTGAAAAATGCGAACCTTAGCTCTTTGGCTGGCAGAAGCGCAAGCACACGTGCCGCTTTGCCTCAGATTGAGCCACTTGTAAAGACCAAGTGGGGTCAGAACGAGCCTTTCAACCTCGATTGTCCTGAAGATGGCGGGGGTAGGAGTGTGACAGGTTGTGTCGCTACGGCAATGGCGCAGATTATCAAGTATCACGGCTATCCCACACAGGGTAAGGGTGAGCACAGCTACCAATGGAACGATGAGGTCTTGAGCTTTAACTATGGGGAGGCGACGTTTGACTATGCCAATATGCTCGACGAGTATGACGGCACGGCTACTGAGGAGCAGCGTAAGGCAGTGGCACAGCTGATGTATGCCTGCGGTGTAGGCGTGAATATGAACTATTCCTCCTATATGAGTGGAGCCGGCGACTACGGCATTCCTTTCGCTTTCGTCAATCTTTTCAATTACGACAGCGGAGTTAAATATGTGAAGAGATCATACTACACCACTGAGGAGTGGGAAAATCTGGTTTATTCGGAATTGGAAGCCAAGCGTCCTGTTATCTATGGCGGTCAGGCACCGGAAGGTGGACACGAGTTCGTATGCGATGGTTATGATGAGGGCTATTTCCACATTAACTGGGGTTGGAACGGCAGCTACGATGGTTATTTCTCACTTTCCAACCTTCTTCCCGAAGGTCAGGGCACAGGTGGTTTTGCAGGTGGCTACAATACAGACCAGGGCATCGTGATGGGCATCAAGCCGAGTGCTTCGGAGAGCGCACCTACTCCTAATATCTCTATTACCGGTAGCCTGAATGTAGATGATATATTAGGCAATCAGGTTATTCAGCTTGTTATAGACGGTGGTATGATCTGCAACTATGGTCCTGAGACTGCTAATGTGCCTTTGGCATTCAAGATGGTGTCGGCATCCGGAGAAGAATATCTAGGAGATGCTGTTGCTTATGAATTCCCGGGAGCGTTGGGTATGATTCAGGGCTTCGGAGGTTTCGGACTTTATCTGCCTCAGGGTGTTCCGGCAGGTGAGTATGCAGGATATATAGTATATCAGAATGCCGCCGGCGAATGGGAAGAGGTGCTTGCCCCGATTTCGATGGCAGGTTATCTTGTGGTCAATGTAGACGCAGCAGGTAATGTTACCGCCAAGCAGGGTGAACCTCGTCAGAAAGCCGAGCTTAAGGTAACGGCGTTCAGCCCCGCTGCTGTGGTTATGCCCGGAGAACCGACAGAATTTGAGATGTCGGTAGAGAACGTCAGCGACATTGAATATTCAGGTGTGATCCATATCCGCACATACGTACACGATACCAATGAGGAGATTGTTGAAGCTGCTAATACTGTGGGAGGTCTTGCCATAGGTCCGGAATCATCGTTCAACTGTGCTTTCAACCTTATTTATGATCTTGAAGAGGGTCTGTATGATGTGATTATCTATGATTCCTATGGTGGTAAGGTAAGTGAAATATTCCCATTATGGATAGGTGTTCCGCCGGTATATGTTTCATCGGTAGAAATCAGCGAAACCACTGTCACTATGGCAGCCGGCTCCACCTATCAGCTCGAAGCTACAGTCTATCCGGAGAATGCGGATAATCCGACAGTGGTGTGGAGCAGTTCTAATCCGGAGGTCGCCAACGTGGATGATAACGGTCTTGTGACTGCCTTTGCAGCCGGAGAGGTCACTATCACCGTTGCGTCTGTAGAATCAGAGGAGAAGTCGGCAGCTTGCATAGTCACAGTCTATATGCCGGTTAAGAGCGTTACTCTCGACAAGACAGTCGTGGAGGCTGAGGAGGGTAGCACAGTTACGCTTGTAGCTACTGTATTGCCGGAAGATGCCACTGATAAGACTCTCGTTTGGAGCTCATCCGACGAGGCTGTAGCCACAGTTGATGAGCAGGGCGTCGTTACTATCCATACACCGGGTGAAGCCGTCATCACAGCCACTACCACTGACGGCACGGATTTGAAGGCAGAATGTGTGATCACCGGCATATCCGGTGTGGATGCTGTCATAGCTGATGATGCTTTGATAGACATTTACACTGTCGGTGGCACAGTCGTGAAGAAAGGTGCCGACAAGTCTTGTCTCACCACTCTTGATAAGGGTGTCTATATCCTTGTAATCGGTGATAAGACAGTGAAAGTAGTACTTTGACATCCGTCTGACTCAGGATAATGTTACTCTTTTATTCCTTATCCTGAACTCGCGTTATTGAATGGAATCGGGTCGTGTTGAAATTTCAATACGACCCGATTTTCGTTAGAGAGATTTATCCGCACTTGTCTCTGTGGTCTCGTTGTGCCAATATGTCAGAATGTGCTATGCATTGAGGTAAAATAAGGCTTTTTATACTAAATTTAGGGTTATCCCTAATAATCGTATTAGTAATAGTCCTAATAATAATGAGAAATAGATGTTTATTTATGGATGATATTGATAGATAAATAATTAATATTTAAGTTGTTAAGAAGTATTAGAGAAGCTTTAAAAGATTTCTTTTTGAGGGTTTTAACAAAAATATGTTTTAAACATAAAAATTAATAGTAACCGTAGTATATTGGTAATCAGGGTATTATAAT
>CAMWIF010000009.1 GCA_947174225.1 uncultured Porphyromonadaceae bacterium
CGCATCGACATCAGCATAAACTCATTGTTGAGATAGTCTTGCCACATAAATTCCTCAGCAAGATTAATGTCTTTAGTGAGGCGCACGTCGCCGGGCAGACCGAATCCGGAGACGAATACATATCGACCGTCAGCACATTGAAGTATAACTTTGCCATTGCCTCTGTCGATTACTTTGAAACGAGTCTCCGGAGTATCAACATCGGCTCCTATGTCGTGCATAAGCCCGTGAGGAGTGGCGTGCATCGGCAGCCCGGTAGCCACATTGATTATACGGAATGTCTTATCGAAAGGAATGTAGCCGTCGCGACTTGCCATCGGTTCCTCTACGGTGAAGTTATCAAATTCCGCATATCCTCCATTCTTACCGTTTTTGTTGAAGGCAAATAGTGACATACGTGCGCCTTGGAATGTGATGAGCTGATAACTGAGTTGCATATCTCCTCCGAGATCTTTGAAAGTCTTTCCATCCGTGGAGTAAGCATAGCGTCCCTTGTCGTTGTCGAAATCGCCTATGAAACGTAGCCAGATCTTATCATCGGTAAGTTTTACGGGCATATCCAAAGTATCGTTATTCAGTTGTTCAAAGCGGCGCAGAATTAGCTTCTTACCCTCTTTCACGATACCTGCCCACGAGCAAGGCACGTTGATATTACCTAATCCGCATACATCACCATCTTTGAGATTCTTGACATCCAATTCTACAGTGGTGATTGACTTCGGACCAATAGCTCGTTGGGTCAATGTGTTTCTTGCCCACATAAGCTGGTCAGCCGGCATAGTATTCAGACGCAGCTTCCCGTTCTTCAGGCTCCACATCTTGTCGTCGGGGTTATGATTCCATTGCCATACGCGACCGAGTGTCTTGCCGTCAAAATTCTCGTTACGCTCGTAGGGAGCGTGGATAGGTTCTGTGTCACGGGCAGCGGTGTTCGGCTTGAGCCAAGTGCGTGGCGCACGTCCGAGATTTCCCTCCAAACCGAGCATAGGCCAACCGTCTTTCCAAGTTATCGGGGCAAGCGTTACGGTACGTCCGATTGAATGGAAGTCCATCATAAGGAGTGCCCACCACTGACCGTCGGGTGTGGAAACGATGCCTCCCTGATGAATATTGGAAGCGGCTGTCTTATTCGGGTCGAGAGGACCGATGCTTACCGGATAACCGTCAGGCATAATTCGTCCCTTAATCTCCGTGAGGGGGGCAGCGTGATAGCCGAAGGTCTCATCAGCGGTTATAACACAGGTCTCATATGGTCCCCAGATACTTTTGGAGCGTGAGCAGAGTGTTCTGCCATTGGGGCGGTAGTCGGTAGAAATAAGATAATACATATCGTCTATCTTATACATATGATGGCCCTCTCCTACGGCACTTCCGTTTGGAATAATCACACGCTCGGTCTCTTCAATCGGTCCGCTCATATCAGGTTTCAGTTCGGTACATTTTACCTCTCCATAACCGTGAATGGCATATATCTTGCCATCGTCGTCAAACAATACACTGAGGTCATATATCTGCCCCTCCATATTGATATGTTTCCAAGGACCCTCTATCTTATCGCTCACATAACATTGGAGTCCTTTCCCGTTGACGTTGCTGTAAAGATAGAACTTACCGTCGTTATAGCGTATGCACGGTGCCCAGATTCCCTGACCGTATATCTCTTTACCATTCTTTAGAGAAAACGCATCGTCATCGAAATCGAATCTGTCAAAGCAGTAGGAGATATTCTCCCAGTTTACGAGATCTTTTGAATGGAGTATCACCAATCCCGGCACCGTGTGCATCGTTGTGCCAGCAAGATAGTAATCGTCGCCCACTCGTAGAATATCCGGATCGGAAAACTCATCATACATCAAGGGATTGGTATATGTGCCGTTTCCGTTGTCGGCGCTCCAAGAAGTGGTCTTTGCCATACCTGCCAATGAACCTGCTATGAGAGCCAGACATAAAGCAATTTTTTTCATATTAGAACCGGTTAGTTTGTATGCTTGATAAATGCGAAATGCTTTCTATAAAATTAAGCCCTGACCGAATGGCCAGGGCTTTGTATCATACCATTAATTTATTGAGGAGATGGCCATACACGAATGAGATCTTAAATAGATTTTTTGCCCCACCAAGTGGTGTTGGAAAGACCGGCGAATACGATTGTCGCACGACGATTAGCATCCTCCCAATCACATTCACGCTTCAGATAGAGGTTTACGTCACCTGCCTTCAGTATACCGGAATTCGGATCGAAGCTCCAATCAGCACCGTCCCAAGTGCCACCGTTGATTTTGTGGTCGGCAGTGAGACTCATAGCCACTGACTCTTTCATATTGCCATAAGAGTAAGCAAGGTCGATAAGTTCCCAATTGCCGATAAGTTCCTCTTCAGCTATGGCAAGCTGTGGCACTGCGCCGTAACGCTCGGGAAGCACAAGTGGCCATCCGTCGTTGGTCCATACGATAGAGCGCACATGACCCAACATAAGAGCGTTGCTTGCATCGTTACCATTTACCCCTGCCGGGAAGCGTGCCTGTGAAGCGTAGAACCAATTGCCTTCACCATCATTAAACACTGTGCAGTGGGAGAAACCTACCCAGCCGTCGGAATTGGCAAACTTATAGGGATGTGTCACCACGGGTAATGCATCGCCGCCGTTATCTGAGATATTTGTGCCGTTCATATCAAGATACGGACCATCGATATTCTTGGAACGGGCTACGCGAGTATTGTAGGCCACGTCGAGAGCATCGTAAGCAAGGAACAGATAATAATAACCATCTTTGTAGATTACTTCCGGACCTTCGGAACCCTGCCAACGGTTGCCTATCTGGCGGGTGGCGATAAGTTTTCCATAGGCGGCTATGTCAGCAGCTGTACCCCAAGGATTACCGAGTTCGGCAGCTACTTTGCCGGTTTCTGGGTTGAGCTTCACGGCAGCTATACCGCTATGCCAAGAGCCATAGATCATCCAATGCTCGCCGTTGTCGGTAATGATGACAGAGGGGTCGATAGCATTGAATTTATAGTAACAGTTGCCCCAGTCAGTGGGAGAGACGTGGAAATCGAGTCCCTTGTCTGAAGCGTTGGTGATGACGTAGCCTTTATCTTCCCAGCTATTGTTGTCAGCGGGATTGGATGTTTCCATAAGACCGATGAAGGCACGCTCTCCCCAAGAGTTGTCGCCGTCAATAAGACCGGGTACCACGATTGAGTAGTACATACGATAGAGATTATCGTTCACTTTCACTACGCTCGGTGCCCAGTAGCCGAATTCACCTACAGGTGCCTCAGCTGCCTGAAGCCCCATACCTTCACGGATTTCATTCCACTTAGGTATGATCCATTCGGGAAGTTCCTGCATTGTGCCGCCGAGATATTCCCAGTTGATGAGGTCAAGCGAACGACGACCGTGAAAATGTCCACCCTCCACATGGGCGTTGCCATAGGAAGCGTCGGTCTGGTACATATAATAATATCCGTCGGCTGCCTTCACCACAGAGGGGTCATGCACATTGGCAAGGTTCCATTGCGAACGGCTTCCCCAGCCAGCGAAATCAGCATAATAGTCGGGATATTGAGGACCTCTGTAGTGAGCTAACTGCTCTGAGAGCGAACCCTCGGCAGTAGTGAAAGTAAATTCCTGAGAATACACCACTTCACCCTGGTACTCATTCATAAAGGCACGCACATGATATTCGCGGTCGGGAGCGAGATCAAGGATTGTAGCCTTGATGGTGTCGCCGCTGATAGTGCCGTCATAGACACTGCCATAGATTGTGGGATTGGCATTCTCGGAGATCACATAACCGGCGTTGGTATAGCGGGCATCGCTCTTCATATGGAAGAGAGCGGCGAAAGAAGCATATGTGCCACCGCAATCAACTGTCTCCGGGGTCTCGATCACGATTCCCTGACCGGCTGGATAACTGATCTTGTTGTCGTCGGAGCATGCTCCGAAAAGGAGCATGCCGACGGGCAGGAGTGAATATATTAACTTAGTCTTTTTCATGATGAATCAGATTTTACGTTTACCAACCGGGGGTCTGGGGGAGCTTGGTCTTGACTTGCTCTTGGTAAGGTATGGGGAAGAAATAGTTCTTTGGAGCGTTGAACACACGTCTTGGATAGGTCTCGGCAGCGCCGTAGACATACATTGTAGGCTGGTCGGGGTGAATAGTCACACCATAAAGGTTGTAGACCTGCTGATAACGGGGAAGGTTCACCTCTGAAGCGGGAGTCTTACCCTCGAAGAGCATCCAGCGACGCTCGTCGAAATAACGGTGGTCTTCGAAGCAAAGCTCGATGCGACGCTCGTTTTGGATACGCTCGCGGAGTTCAGCCTGAGTCATGCCGGCATAGGCAGGCATTCCCACGCGGGCACGTACCTGGTTTACATACTGGTAAGCGTCGTTGGTGCGTCCTGCTTCGTTGAGAGCCTCAGCAGCATTGAGAAGTACTTCGCCGTAGCGGAAGATAGGACATGCCTTCGGGTTGTCAGTCGGGTTATCCCAGGAGATGTTGGAGACATATTTCTTCACATAATAACCTGTGAGCGTTCCACCGTGGAGACTCTGATAATCGTCGCCCGAGCCGAATGTGATATTCACTTCACGTCTTTCGTTATTGAGAGCATCACCCCATATAGAACCGTGATGGAAGATAGTTTGCTCAAGACGGGGGTCACGGTTAACATAGGGATTCTGAGGATCGTATGAGGGGTCTTTGTCAATCGGAAGGCCGTTGCGTGTCTCATAGGCATCCACAAAATTCTGGGTCGGACCTGTACGGCCTACTGATGATTCTTTGCCTTTGAAACCGCAGGGTGCGAATGACTGTTCGATTCTGCGCTGATTCCATACCGAGCGGCTGAGAATATACTCGTTGTTGTGAATCGGGTTAGTCACGAAGCAGTCATAGTAGTTTTCTTCCGGATTATTGTCGGCAGTGGTATGCAGACGATAAGGGTTGCTCTGCTGGCTGTTCTTGTTGATGAAGTCAAGACAAGCCTGTGCAGCCTCGTTCCACCATTCCTGTTTGTTGTCGGGATTGTTCAGCTTTGAAGCACGATATACAAGCGCACGTGCCTTGAGTGCATATGCAGCGGCACCGTTCACACGACCCCAGTTTTCCTCTTCATTGGAATAGCGGAAAGGAAGGTCATCCTTATACTTGTCACACTCATCAGCAATCCATTTGAGAGCGTCGGCACATTTTGTACGCTCCGGGATAGCCATACCCGGAGAGAGAATAATAGGTGTGCCGTTCTCATCGTCGCCTACGATAGGTATGTCGCCAAACCATGCGGCAAGATCCATATGGAAGATTGCACGGAGCACACGTGTCTCGGCAATCCAACGATCATATAGGCGGTTATTGTCGCCCGGCTTCTCACTGTTGCCTATCACTGAAGGCTTGGCATTGATCATAAACTGATTGCAGGCGCGGATAGCTTTGTAATAGCTGCTCCAGAAACCGGAGGCATATGCATGGCTGGAAGATGAGAAACCGTCTTCAAGCACTTTGTGCATATTATTTCCCCAATAGCAGATGGCATTGTCGGTCATACAGTCGCGTGATGCCTGATCGCCGCCTCCGATTGCACCGAATGCATCGGGCAGATACTCATAGAGCTTTGCCTGGAAACCACGTGTCATGTCGTAGTCGCTGAAGACATTCTCTGCCTGCTGGGTGAGGTCTACCTCCTTGTCGAGGTAGTCGTTGCAGGAGGCGCCCCCGATTAAGAGGGCGACTGCTGCAGCTATGGAATATAAATTCGTTTTCATATTGATGTGTCAGGATTAGAAGGTTACGTGAAGTCCGAAGCTGAATGTGCGGGTCTTGGGATACCACCAGCAATAAGACATCGGTTTCTCGGGGTCCATACCTTTAGGAAGGTGGCTCCAGTTGGCGATGTTGTAGGCATTGAAGTAGAAGCGGCACTGGCTCATATGGATCTTCGAAATCAGGCTCTTGGGAAGTGAGTAGCCGAATTCGATGTTACGGAGGCTCAGATAGTCACCATTCATGATCCAGATGTCGTTTTCGTAAGTGGCATCAGCATCACGGTTAGAGTCGATGTTGTTGAAACTGCCCCAGAGAGGACGCGGATATTTAGCATTGACGTTGCGCGGGTCAGTGGGATCATCAGTATAATAACCCCAGCTGTTCACAACCTCATGCGTGCCCATATTCGACCATCCGGAGAATGTGGCAGCCGGAGAGATAAACACCGAACGGTTGATGTAGGCTGTCAACACAGTACGGAGGTCAAAACCTGCGTATGCCACATTGATGGCAAGTGAGGGGGTGAGTTCCGGTATGATGGTGTAGCCTGTAGGGATTTTATCCTTGTTGTCAATGACGCGGTCGCCGTTGAGGTCTTTGAACACTGCTGTACCGAGCTGCTGCTTACCGCCGGAGTAGGAGTTGTAGGGATATTTCTCCGGATGGTCGATGGCATCTTGTTGGCTGGTGGCGATAAGATTAGGATCGGATGCCCATCCATTGAAACGGAATTGGTTCCAGCCGCCGACGGTGCCGTTGAAAGAGCTTTCGTACAAGCCTTGAACAGAGGTATACTCAAATATGGGGCGTCCTGTTTTGCGCTGCCATTCTACGAGAGGTTCGGTCTCATCCATCTCCGTAATCTTGTTACGGTTCCATGAGAGCTGACCCTCTACAGAATAGGTGACTTTGCCGATACGGTTTGCATGGCCTATCACAAGCTCCATACCTCTTGTCTCTACCTTGCCATAGGAGTCGCGGGCATAGCTGATACCAAGGATGTCAGGTATGGTGGAACGGTTGATAAGGATGTCGGAACGCCACTCTTTGAAGAGGTCAATTGATCCATAGAGACGGCGGTGCCAGATGTCCCAGTCAAGACCGAGGTTGACCATCTTGGAGATCTCCCAGCGGCTATTGGGGTTACCTGCTACAGATTCCATATAACCCGGCACCCAAGTATTGTTGAAGCCGAAACCATAACCGTTGTTCTGCGCGTAGATCGACTGATAGGGATAACGTCCTGCGCCCGTATCGCTCTGTCCTGCCTTACCGTAAGATGCGCGGAACTTCAAGAGGTCGAGATTCGGATTACGGAGGAACTTCTCGTTGGAGAGTACCCAGCCTGCTGATACACCCCAGAATGTACCCCAACGGTTGTCGGGATCGAAGTTATCATTACCCATACGGGAAATGTTACCTGAGATGATATAGCGGTCGTCAAACACGTAGGTAGCCTGTCCGTTCCAGGAAAGGAAACGGTCGGAAGAGTACATCGCGTTGTCGGCAAACGCCTCTCTCATATTAAGACGCTGCTGATAGCTACGCACAAATACATTGGCATCCACATGGTGCTTATCGAAGTCGCGGTTGTACTTGAATCCGAAACGTGCATTGAGTGTCCATGAGTTGGCACGCTCCTCAGCTGTCGGGTTAGTAAGTTCAGAATAGGTCGTGGTGTTGGTGAGGGTGAAATCCTCTACATTCTGAACGTCCATATTGGCGTAATCATAGGAATAGGTGTTGATGCTGTTGGTCTGGTTCGAACGGAACACATCAAAAGCATCGAAGCTGACTACGAGGTTTGCCTCAAGACCTTTGGTAATGGGGTCGAGATAACCGTTGACCTCGGCAGTTGAGTAGAGTGAACGGCGGCGGTTCTTCTCCTGACCGGCTGACCCGAGCAGACGAGCCGGGTTGTTGGCGGTGTTGGAGGAGTAGATGTAGCCCTGCGGAGTATAGACCGGTTCCATCGGGTTAGCCTCCACCGCACCGAATGTGGTGAGGTTGAATACGCTGGTAGTCGGCTGGTTGATGTTATCGATACGTCCGCCGAGGTCAAGACCTACGCGAAGGTATTTGTTGACGTTGATGTCGAGGTTGGAGCGCAGGTTCCAGCGGTTGAGGATATGCTGCATTGTGTAGCGGTCCATCATGTTGGTCCATTTGCTCTCCCACATACCCTCCTGACGGAGATATGAGAACGACACGTAGTAGCGGGCACGGTTGTTACCGCCTGAGATTTGAAGGTTAGTCTTCACGATAGGTGCGGTCTCACGATACAGCTCATCAAACCAGTTGGTGTTGAAGTAGCGGTATTTGTCCATACCCTCCATCTGCTGGCCGTTGCACACCTGACGGTATTTCTCGATCTGCTCGGCTGAGTACATCGGCTCAAGATCGGAGAGATAACGCACCTGGTTGCGGGTGAGTGCCATATTATAGGAATCCTGCACCTCCATCTTGTTGGAGAGTGTCTGGAAACCTACCTCCTGAGTGAAGTTGATATGGGTCTTACCTGCCTCACCACGTTTTGTGGTGACAAGGATAACGCCGTTGGCGCCACGCATACCGTAAAGGGCGGTGGCGGCGGCATCCTTTAACACTGTCACAGACTCGATAGGGAAAGCGTCGAGGAATGAGAGGTCACGCTCCACGTCATCGACAATGATGAGAGGGTTACGTGCGCTCTGGTTCATTGTACGGATACCGCGCACATACATCTGGGTCTCTGTCCAGCCCGGCTCGGATGACCATTCATATGTCTCAACGCCGGGAAGCACTGAGTTGAATGCGTTCTGAAGCACGGTAATAGGATAACGCTGAAGCTCTTCGCCCGACACTACCGAACGGGAGTCAGTGAGATATTTCTTCTGCTGGGCATTGAACGCAGTCGGGGCAAGATGTGCATAGGGGTCTGTATCCGGCTGAAGCACAATGGTGATAGGCTCGGAGAAATCCTCTACGGTATAGATTGCATTAAGATAGCCGGAGCAGGTGGCGTTGACTTCATCGTCATAAGATGCATCTTTGATGGTGAAGTCGCCGTTCTCATCGGTGAAGACCATCTTGCTCTGCTCTGCAAGATTGACCATTGCACCCGGCACGGGATTACCCTCGGGGTCTACCACGCGGCCTTTGAGGATGTTGCCCCCACCGGCTGCGAGTGCTGACATACCGCATCCTGCCATCATAGCGACGGCGAGAGCGAGGCGTGCCTTGTTTGATATATGTTCTATGATGTTGTTCATTGTGGTTTCGAATTTTTCAAATGGAAAAACTTAAGGTTACCAACCGGGGTTGTTCTCGATACCGGTTTTCCATACCTCAGCTTCGGGGATGGGATAGAGGTACATCTTCTCTTCAAACACACGTTGCTGGGCTACCTTGCGTGATACGGTTCCGTCCATTGCCACGTTGATGCCGTAGATGGGGCGTGAGAGAGCCTCCACAGCCACGTTCCAGCGGCGTACGTCCCAAGAGCGATGCTCCTCGAAGGCGAATTCTACCGTACGCTCCTTATGGATGAAGTTACGCATAGCCTCCTTTGAAGCGAGATCGGCACGGTCTGCCACATTGCCGGTGATGCCTGCACGGTGACGAACGGCATCAAGCATATCGTAAACTTCCTGGCAAGGACCGTTCACTTCGTTTACAGCCTCGGCGTAGTTGAGAAGAATCTCGGCATAGCGCATGATTGTCCAAAGGCGACGGGCTGTACCTCCGTGGTTACTTGAAAGGATAGTAGCCGGGATATACTTGCGCATATAGTAGCCGGTGGGAGTTGCATTGGCGTTGCCGGTAGGGTTATCTGCCATACCCGGACGAACGTCTATCTTACTGTCGGTACGCATAGTGCCCCAAGGTGTACCCTGATAAAGGACGGTAGCCTGAAGACGCGGATCGCGATTTTCCCACATATTGGCATCATTGTAGCCGCTGGCAGCGTTGATGGCTGGAGCAGCTGCTCCGTTGCTGTATACAGGAGCACCTGTTGCATCATACTGGGCAAATGGAGATGAGCCGTCGATCATATCATACATATCAACGAGGTTCTGAGAGGGACAGTTGCCACCGCGACCGCCTTCACCTACGGGAGTATCAGCAGATATGCTACCCCAACCGATGGTGCCGTCGTTGCGGAAGAATATTGTCTCGTTGTTGTTGTCGTTGTAGGTGGTGTAGAGCACAGCGTTGCCATAGTTCTCTACCGGGGAGATGTTTTCAAGAGCGAAAAGACCGAAATACTGACCGTAATCGTTCATAAAGCTCTTGGCTGCGTCGGCTGCTTCCTGCCAGGTGATACCGCTCTGTGAAGCGTAGCGCGGAGAAGCCATATAGAGCTTTATGCGTGATGCGAGTGCGCGAGCCACAGGCTGCGACAGACGACCGGCACGTGAAGTTGCCCATGCAGTGTCATGATCAAGGAGGTCAGCCTCACATTCAGCAAGCTCCTTAAGGATGAAATCTACCACATATTCCTTTACAGTAGGACGATTCACATAGGGAGTGATCATATCCTCTTCGGGATCGAGCACGTCGGTTACGATAGGTATAGGACCAAAGCGGAGGAACATTTCCCAATAGAAGAAGGCGCGGAAAAGACGAGCCTCAGCGGTGTAGAGTTTTACATACTCTGCATGCTCCTCATCTGTGTTACGAGGATTCTTAGGCACGAGGTTGATGTTCTCAAGCACCATATTACACTTACGGATGCCACGGTAGCGGCTCTCCCATGTGTCGTTAAGCTCGGAAGTTCCACCGCTTCCATAATAATTGCCGATATTAAAAGATGTGCGCACTCCGCCTGTCGCATATGAGGTCTCGGCGAGGTCGGTAGCAGCGTCGAGCCAAGAGTCGCCGACGCGCAAAGCACCGTGACGTAGGAAGTTGTAAGTGTCGAAATGGAACTCTTCGAAAAGGTTCCAGTCGGCAAGAACTTTCTCCTTGGTCAGCTCGTTGGATGGCTGCTTCTCAAGATAGTCGCTGCAGGAGGAGAAAGATGCAGCGCAGCCGAGGAGCAGTGCGAGCGAGATATATCTGATTGACTTTTTCATTGATTCGGAATTAGGTTAGAATTGGATGTTTACACCAAAGTTCACTGTCTTGCAGATGGGATACTTGTTGGAGCCGTTGCTCTCGGGGTCTACGAGACCGTCAAGGTGATCCCATGTCACGAGGTTGTTGGCGTTGACGAAGAAACGGCACTGGGTCATGTAGGCATGCTTGATCCATTTCTCGGGAAGCGAGTAAGACAGCTCGATATTCTTCAGACGGAAGAATGAACCGTCTTTAAGGAAGAATGAGTTGGTGCGCTGGTTGTGGTTGCCGTAGCTGTCGTAGTGGAGGAGGGGATACTTGGCATTGGCTAAGTTCTGAGCCTCAGATACTGCGGGATTCCAACGGTCAAGGTGATGCTCTTTCACCTTACCACCGGCAACGAAAGCATACATTGCCTCAGCGTCATAGTAGCGGCTCACATGGTCCACACCTTGGAACATAATGCTGAGTCCGATGCCTTTCCAGTTAGCGCCAAGGTTGATGGCGTAAGTGTTTTCCGGAATATCGGAATAACCGATGAAGGTCTCGTCGCGGTCGTCAATGAAGCCATCTCCGTTCATATCACGATATTTGAGATCACCTACCGTAACATTGCCGAAAGTTGAGACGGGAAGGTTACCGCCGTCGATGTCAGCCTGAGTTACGAAGCCATCACAGAGAAGACCAAAGTACTGGTTGATGGGGTGACCCTCGCGCTTGCGATAGTCAGTCTTGAGAGCGGGTTCGTCCATCTCAGTAATCTTGTTCTTTGCATGGGAGAAGGTACCGCCGATGTTATACTGGAAGTCGGGACCAATCTTATTATTGTAGTGAAGCTCGATTTCAAAACCCCTATTGGTAGTCTTACCGAGATTACCGGCTGCTGACCATACACCGAACCACAGCGGACGTGTGAGATATTCGGTAAGAATATCGTTACGCTTCTCGTAGAAGAAGTCGATGTTACCGCTGAGACTGTTGTTAAGGAATCCGAATTCAAGACCTACGTTGAATTTGTGGGCACGTTCCCATGTCACACCGTAGTTAGGATACTGCTGCTCGTAGATACCTGTCACACCGGTTGTGCCGAAAATATAATCGTTGCCGATCTGGCTCCACTTCTGCTCATAAAGGAATCGCTGTCCTGAATAGGCATCGTTACCAACCTGACCATAGCTTGCGCGGATCTTGAGATTATTCAGCCAATCGGTAGCGCTTTCCATAAATTTTTCCTGGGTAATACGCCAACCTGCGGAGAATGCGGGGAAGAAGCCGAAGCGGCGACCTTTCTTGAAGTTCTCAGAGCCGTTGTAGCCGGCATTGAACTCGAAGAGGTAGCGGTCGTCATATGCGTAAGTGATACGTCCTACTACACCTTGATAACGCTTTGCGAGATCACTCTGGTAGCGGTAGTCGTTCTGCATATAAAGCACCATTGCAGTCACGTCGTTCACGTCGGCAAACTTGCGTGCGTAGTTGAGCTGAGCCTCCATATAAAGTTTGTAGATGGAGAGTGAGCTGTGAGAGCTTGAGAGCTGTGTGTCGCTGTTGAAGCGGTTGTAAGCCTCAATCTGGTCGAAGTTGGCACGGTCGTTAAGTTCATATGTCGCGAAGTTGCGCATATAATTGTTACGGTGGAAGCTTTCATAGTCGAAACTCATCATACCGCGTGCTGAAAGACCCGGTGTCAGCCAATCCATCTTATAGTCGAGGATGAAGTTGGTTTCGTTCACAGTGTTCACAGCCTTATAATAACCACCCTCGGCAAGAGTGGCGTAGATGTTGCTTTGATACTGCGAGCTACCGCCGTAGAGAGTCTTCATAGCATCACCGTTCTGCACCTGATAGGCAACCGGGAAAAGCCATCCAGGAGTGTGGTTGAGCTGATAGAATACATTACTGTAGTTTGCCTCTTCAGTTGAATTGGGACCGCGACGCTCCTCGAAACGAGTGCCGAAGTTCACTGAGAGCTCGAGATCTTTAGTAAGGAAGAAGTCGGCATTTGCACGGAAACCGTAACGCTTGTAGTTGAGAGAAGTGGAATTGCCGTAAGTATCCTTTGAAAGATTCTTAAAGAGCGATTCCTGATCGTAGTATTCTACAGATGCGTAGTAGCGCATTCTCTTAGTACCGCCGCGCACACTTGCGTTGTAACGCTGCGAGGGAGCTGATGAGCGGAGAATCTCGTCATACCAGTCAACATTGGGGTAGAGGAGTGCATCCACACCGGTGAGCTGACCGTTGACAGATTTCTGATACATTGCGATGTCTTCTGCGGAGAACTGTGAGGGCAGACCGTCATTGGCAAGAGCCTCTTCAAGGAGAGTCACCGAATCATATGAGTTGAGGTAGGTGTTCTTTCTTGTCGGGGTCTGGAACTGCCATGAGGCTGTCAGGTTAACAACGGGCTTTTGCTCCTTACCACGCTTTGTGGTGATAAGCATAACACCGTTCGCACCACGCACACCGTAAACGGCTGTTGCGGAAGCATCCTTAAGCACAGAGATTGTCTCGATATCGTCGGGGGCAATCTGGGAGAAGGAACGCTCTACACCGTCCACAAGGATAAGCGGCTGGGCATCGCTTGCGAATGTGGCACGGCCGCGGATGTAGATAGATGCGTCGTCGGCACCCGGAGCACCTGAAGACTGTGATGTGATCACACCGGGGATCTTACCGGTGATGGCTTGAGAAAGGTTGGCGGAGGGAGTTTCCAAAAGGTCGCCGGAATTTACCTGTGAGATAGCTCCCACCACCGATTCCTTTTTCTGCTGGCCGTAACCTACCACCACTACCTCACTAAGGAGAGAAGACTCCTCCTGGAGAGTGATATTCAGGTCTGTCTGGCCTTTCACTTCCACCTCAGTGGTGGCATATCCTACGTATGATACCACAAGCACTGCCTTCTTGGCATCTGTCAAGTTGAGTTTGAAGAAGCCGTCGATGTCTGTAGCTGTGCCGTTGGTGGTTCCTTTCTCTATGATTGTAGCGCCAATCAGAGGTTCTCCGGAGGGATCGGAAACGACACCCTTCACAATCTGGGCAGCTGCCGGAGCAGCGGCGAAGATCAGCAGGAGAACCGGGAGGAGGAGGCGGAGCAATTGGCTCCGCCGTCCTTCGGCTTTAATAGGGTTAGTGTTCATTTATGTGTTCGGTTAGATTTTAAGTTTTACTTTTTGAGAAGCATAAGCTGTTTCACTTCGTCTTGCGACAGGGCTTTGTTGAAGATGAAGATGTCGTCGAAGCCGAATCCGGGATCCGGGTCACCCCATCCCCAAGCCTGGTTACCACCGAGGCATATGCAAGAGAGTGTGGCAACTGTCTTGAGGTCGCACTGCTGGCCACGGCTTTCACCGTCAAGAGTCCAAGCATTTGCAATTTCGCCGTCGAAGTATATCTTAGCAGTTGTCGGAGTTACCACAGCGGTATAGAGATGCCATTTCTGGTCTTTGAGCCAGTCAAGATCACCGTGATAGAGAATCACCTCACCCGTGTCGCTCTGCTCGGCTGCATAGTCACACCAGTTGTCGCCGGCATTGTCGGGACCGTTACAGTTGACAGAGAGCACACCGCGATACTGGAGAGCAAACATCGGACATCCGTTGCCGCCGGGAGATTCTGCATAGGCAGTGAATACCGGGTTCCAGAAGTAATCACCTGCGTCGGTAGAGTTAAGCCATACGCTCACTGTAAGCTCTTCAGTTGAGCTGATACCACTCAGTGCGTCGGAGGGGAGAAGTAGATAGTTCTCACGCATACCGCCTACAGCATTCTTGAAGATCTTGCCAAAGCCGGGAGTTGCATTTTCAATAAACTCACCTGCACCCATCTTGGTGGCGTCGCCCTCGTTGTTGGAGAAGGTGTTGCCATAGATCATATTGGTCTTCAAGCCCATTATTGACTTTATCTGACCCTCGTTGAGTTCGGTATTGTAGATGGCGAGATCGTCAAACCAGAAGCCCGGATCGGGGTCACCCCAGTTCCAAGCCTGGTTACCGCCGAGGCAGATGTGTTTGAATGCGTCGCCATGGGCAAACATACCGGCTGCGGTATTGTTCACACCATCAATTTCCCACTCGTTGACAATTACACCGTCAAAGTAAACCTTTGCGGTAGTCGGAGTGAAGGTGGCGGTATAGTAGTGCCACTTGCCGTCGGCAAGCCAGTCGGTAGCATCATGATATACACCGTTCACACCGTTTACGTTCTGGTCATCGGTATAATCGCTCCAGCCCTCGTTGTTCACCTGGAGTACACCGCGATACTGACATGCAAGCATTGGCCATGTGTTGTCGGGGTTAGGCTCGCCGCCGTAAGCGGTGAAGAGGGGTGACCACATATAATGAGAAGATACCGACTCATTGCCACGGTTGACCCATACGGCTATTGTGAGAGCCTCGGTGTCGGCTGAATGAGACAATGCGTCTTCGGGAAGGAGCAGGTAGTTCTGACGCATTCCATCCATTGCATTGGAGAATACCGAGCCATAAGCGCCGCCCACATACTTGATCTCACCGCCGCCTACGATGGTGGCACCGTTCAGACCGGCATCAAATGAATTGAAGTAGACGGGTTCCACAGGGGTAGTGGTAGGACCTACTACCGGACCGCCGGGACCTGTGCCGCCGCCACCGAGATTCGGACGCTTGATTTCCTTTTCGGTGATGACGTTACGATAGACCTTAAGGTCGTCGAGAAGAAGCAGACCGTTGTTGTCGGATGCTCCGATAGTCATGACTGGGACATTGTTTACAAATTTCACAATCTTCGAGCAGTCGAAATTAGTGATCTCCTTGCTTACCTTACGGTCGCCGTCAACCCACCATTCATAACCCTCATCGTTGAGGATGATTGCCACATAGTGCCAAACACCCTGGGTGAGATAGCCGGTGGTTGCCACAGCTGGATCATTCTCCACCAGATCTCCGTCGGCTGCCTTATAGGAGAAGCCGCCGTTGGGGTTGACCACAAGTCGCCCGTTGCCGGTCTCGTTCTCGAAGGTCAAGATCGGACCGTTCAGATTCTGGGGAAGTGCGGTTTCATTTCCATCCGCATCGGTGACGTTCACAACCGGCTGCATCATCCAGAACGTGAATGAGGCGGCCTCCTGAAGGGTCACCTGATTGAACGGGTTGGTGAGTGAGATGTAACCGTTTTCGAGTTTGAGGACTTTCCCCTTGATCTCGTCGGCGACAATCGAGGGAGTGGAGCCTCCCGGATTGGCGACGACTCTGAACACTGTGGGGTCAAGACCCTCTTCAGCCTCGAAGTCATAGGTGGCTACATTCTCCAGGGTCGGTTTCACCTGGTTTCCTGCGGGCGGGTCCTTGCGTCCCCAATTGTCGCAGGAGGTAGCAGCCGTCAGCAACACGGCGAGCGCCGCAGCCGACATCCATTTTTCTTTCGTCATGGTAATATTAGGTTGTTAAGAGGTTAGTTTTTTCTCTTGGTTTTATTTCTCTCGGTTTACTTTTTGTGGTTTAACAGGTCAGTTGATTGAAGAAAGATTTTGTTGTCGAAAGTCCCCCTAAAGGGGGAGCTTTTCGGCTGCAAAATTATAAGATACGTTTGTTCAAAAGGTGGACAATACTCCAAAGAGGGTGGATAAATGTATAAAAAGGTTAAAAAATTCACTTTTTACCCTCCATTTCCGGCTCCAATTGGTCTTTTCGCACCTCTTCAGGAGGATTTGGCGGATCTCCCCTCATTACGCTGCTCGGAGTGACGCCATACTGTTTGGTGAAGCAACGTGTGAAATATTTAGGGTCGTTGAAGCCTACTTGGAAGGCAATTTCGGTGACGTTTATATTCCGTGTGGCACGGTTTTTCACTATCAGCTCATAGGCGAGCTTGAGCCGGTAAGTGCGCATGAGTTGACCGGGACTTTGCCCCATCAGGCTCTGAGTTTTTTTATTGAGAAGGCTTCTGCTCACCCCGAGTGCTTCGGCAAATTCTCCCACCTCGAAGTAGGAGTTGGAGTAGTTGTCGCGAAGCACCTCCATAACCCGGTCTACGAATTTCTTGTCGCGGCTCTCCTCCTCGATTTCGAGATGCTCCACTTTCATATCGTCGATGCAGCGGTTCGTTTTTCGTCGGCGGTTGGCAAGGAGCTTGGGTATGCGGGCAGGTAGCAGCTCCTCGTCGAACGGCTTCAGAATGTATGCGTCGATACCTTTCTTATAGCCTTCGAGACGTGCCTCATTAGCTGTCTTTGCAGTAAGCATTATGAAGGGTATGTGGGAAAGCGAGAAGTTTTCCTTAACTTTCCCCGCCAGTTCGAGACCGTCCATCACCGGCATCATAAGGTCGCTTATGATAAGGTCGATGTCAGACGATTCGAGCACTTTCATCGCCTCCTCACCGTTGGCAGCCTCTGCCACAATATATTTATCGGAAAGTACCGAGCGCATAAACGCCCGCATATCGTTGTTATCCTCTACTACGAGTATCCTCAGCCTTTCGTCGTCGGAAGAATCATCTTCAGAATAAGCCTGATTTGAGGCTACATTTGTGGTGGTTGTCTGTATATTGGCAATCCTGGAATCTGCTATAGGCACTATCACCCGGAATGAGCATCCCGTGCCATGATTATTACGTGCGGAAATTGTGCCTCCGTACACTTCTACCAATTTGCGGCAGAGATATAGCCCTATACCACTGTCAGCGGCTCCGATTAGAGGGTATTTCATCTGGTTCTTCCCCTGATAGAAGTGGTCGAATATCTTTTCACATTCTCCATCCGCTATGCCACAGCCCGTGTCGCTGACACAGAGGTAGAAAGCACTCTGGTCGCCACATTGTGATGTCTTCAGAAGGGCGGCGTAGATGGTGACGGTGCCGTTGTCGGGGGTAAACTTAATGGCATTGCCGATAAGATTAGTAAGCACCTTACGTAGCATATCCTCATTGAAGGGGAGGATAGGGCTGGGGAAGTGGAAAATGGTACGGATGTCGATGCCGCGCTCCATAGCGTAGACCTTGAAGGGCACGATTATATCCTCCAACACGCGCACGATGTCCCCTTTGGTGGTAACCGGCTCCATTTTCCCGGATTCGATCTTGCGGAAGTCCATCAATTGGTTTACGAGCGAGAGGAGGTAGCGTGAGTTACGTGCCACAAAAT
>CAMWIF010000010.1 GCA_947174225.1 uncultured Porphyromonadaceae bacterium
ATACATCATTGGCATACAGGGAGGGAGGCTTCAGCGAGATATTCGAAGCAGCCCGCAGCAACACGTTGAAGAAGGAAGAGATAGTGGCATACAGCCAGTCATTAGAGAAGCTGCGCGACATACAGTTGGGCATTGACTACGCCGTTGAGCAGGCAAAAGAAGAAATACGCGCAAAAAGTCGTGCAGAAGGACTGGAAGAGGGACGCGCTGAGGGTCGTGCCGAAGGACGAGCTGAAGGACGCGCAGAGGGCAGAGCAGAAGGACGAGCTGAGGGACGCGCTGAAGGCGAAGCTGAGAAGAACTTGGAGAATGCACGAAACTTCAAACTATTAGGGGTTGATCTTGCTATAATAGCTAAGGCAACCGGGTTGTCAATCGAGGAAATCGACAAGCTCTGAGATGCTTAATAAGCTCTGGGATGCGGAATGGCTATGTGCCAACTTTTGAGGAGTGTTGGGTGTGCTATGTCTCGAAGATGGTGACTTTTTCTTTGCTGAGTATTGATTTATAGAGGAAAAATTTGTAATTTTACTTCATAGCCTGTTGCGCACGGCTCTCTGTGAGATATGTGGAGCAGTATATTATGAAAGTGATTTAGGATACGTTTATTGGAGCTGATTCCTAAGAACTTTAGCTTCTCGTGAATTTGAACCTATATCGAGGATTGAGCAATTGTAGATGTAGCCGGATGCTGTGCTCTTGTGTGAAATTAGGCATTTACGTTGTTGGATTGTATGGGACAGAATATTACGATAAGCTTTGAGATGAGGAGTTATGCCCGATACAGATTCCCACGTATTCCGTATGTAATGTTTAAAGCCGAGGAGGGGAGGACTGAGGCAAGAGGCATATAGAATGGCTAAACAAGATAACCTGCTGGACAACTACCTTGGTGAGATTGCCGACATAATAGACGCTTTGGATGATAGGTTTGATTCTCATGATTTTATAAAGATGTTGAATGACACTATCCCGGAGGTGTATCATAAAATTCTTGCTAAACATAATGAAAATGTGGCTAGGGCACATGTTGAAATTGGTCGTTGGCTTTCGACTCACACTTCAGATTTAAAAATTGAGAGAGTACTCCCTCCGTCATCTGAAATTCATATGTCTGAAAATAAATCGGGCAAAGAGAGTGCTTGTGCTCAATGGCATAAAATAGAATAAATACCTCAAATACCTGACGCATCGAAAACACAAATCATTTGTATTTTCGATGCGTCATTTTGAGTGTTCAGATTTCAAACAGGGTTATTTCCCTACAAACAACTTCACTAGTTTATGGGGCGTTTACCGTTCCACTTACGCCACGAGATGTAGCCGTGGTAATCGACTCCTTACTACGGGCAGTTCTCCCTGAGCTAGAGCTTGCCCTCGAACTGCTCTACTAGGGAATAGAAGTCTGTAAAAGTACTTTGGATTCATAGGCGTGTCTTTGAATTGAGTCGCAAAGCTAACAATCCTTAGCTGGACTAGTAAGGTGTTATACTGGACAATTACACTGTTGGGGAAGGCAACGCCTTCCCCAACAGTGTAATTTACGATTAGGTTTTATTTCTGAGAAATCTGAGCCTAATTTCTAGAGGATTTGACTGTTAACGGGCTAAAACCAATTTTATAGGTCGTGCATCGCGTAATCTAGCTGGTGAATTATCAGGATAGGGACCAAAATCCACAATAAAGTAATTCATATCCCAGCCACCGCATGGATAATTATCAGCATAGCCTCTTTCTTTTAAAGTATTAAGCCAATAAATAGCACCTGGGCAATGTGGAAGATTGTATGGTACAGGTCTATAATAATCATTTGCCGAAGTCAATGGCTCCGAAACATCACTATAACGTAACACACCATAATAAGCTTGACTAGCTACATTGAATTGAGTTCTTCTTCCCATTCCATTTTTTCCCATTGGAAAAAAAACTTGATTTCCATTGAATTTATTATATATTATCATTCCACGAGCTCCATTACTTGTAGCCGGACCTGTAAATATATTATTTGGTGCCTGATATCCGTATGCCTCCTCGTAAGTTTTCTTTACCTCTGTTGTATTATCCCCATACAATACACCAACACCATAGTCCGCCTCATCCAATGCCTTGAAGTCATCATACGAAGGAATTACATAATCACGTGTTACTCCATTGACCGTCGACGTAAACGTTCCCCATGTACTTGTATAATCTGAAAGGGAATTACCGTCGTTAACGTCAGCTATGATGTAAGTGTCTTGAAGAGTAGTGTTGCGGTTAGCATTATTAGGCCATCTTCGTCGATTGTTATCAGTGAGAACAAATTCATATCCATTAGTAGGAGTATTATTGTAATTTGCACCATTTGGAGCAACCAATGGACCTCGACCAGTTATAGTTGTGCCATTCCACTCAAAACTATTGTCATTATTTAGAATTCTTATGCCTTGAAGTGTATTATGTCTTCTAAATAAAGTGCCTAACGCAAGAGGACTCTCTGTAAGTTCAGCCTCTATTTTATTTTGTGGGGTTCCTGAAGTGGCGGCGTTTGTAGTACAGCGGTATAAGGAGAAGCTACTCCATTCAGCTCCTCCGTCTACGACTGCCAAAGGCTCATTAATTCCCTGGCGTACGAGAATTTTATGGATGCAATTATTCCCATGATATAGTACCTTCACCACGGCACAGGCTGACACATTCGAATCGACTCCTCTAAATCTAAGACGGAATTCGATTGGTCTGTCAGTATCACCGTATATAGTATCGTTAATGCCATCTTCTCGATAGCTTTGTCCTAAGGGCTCTAATTCAAGAAAACTATGCCCATTATGTACATCTACAAAAGCTTTCCATGAGCCTTCTGATGGCAATTCTGAAAAATATTCAGGATTAGGTTCTCCTAGAATGGTAGTAGCGGATACATCTTTAATCTGTAGCATAGTGACATCAAATGTACCGTTAGATGTGGAAGCCTGACGCCATACCCCTTTAGGATTCACGATTCGTCTAACCTGTAAGATAGGTATCTGTTTAATTATGGTTCTTGTTGCTCCTCCATCCAAAGAGAAAGTGGCAGTAACACGTATCACCGCTTTACGTTGATAAGAGTCATAAGGATTATTGCCCGAAAAACCGGAAGAGTTAATCATACTCTTGTTCCTCGTAAAAATAGGTACCAAAAACATTTTTGACTCATCATCTACTTTGTGAACTTGCCATCCGTTATAACCTTTAAAGTAACAACCACCTTCCGATCCGTCATATTGCAGTTGGTCTGCAGTAAAACTGCGTATCCGTTGTGACCCAGTGTTCCAACGCGATTCTCCTCCATTGGTGTTATAATATGTGTTTAATTCATTTTGCCAGTATTGAGCACGTGCTGGAACGAGAGATGTATTGTATTCAGTATTCCCCTCTATATCTTCCGGGTAGCCGTTAGGACGTTCACTCCATTCATGATCAATGATATTCTTTGGCAGTGCTACATTTTCATCATTAATTGGTACTGCCAAAGCTAAAAAACCAAATTCTGTATTATTTGTTGTTGCTGATAGTTCAGGGGTGATAGGGGTTTGTTTATACATTGTGGACCAAGCAGTTCTATTCCATAAGAATGCTTCATCCCCTGAGCCAACCTGAGCGGGAGGAACTTCGTCATCGCTATCCGGGTCGTAAGGTGCCCAGTTGTTCTCTACGATTTCCATTGTGAGATTCGTACAGTTTCCCACGATTTTTATAGGCATCATATGCTTCTGATTATAGAGATATGACACGTAGAATTGATCAGGCACTTCTATACCTGGCATTTCTTCATAATACTCTATATTCCATTTCGGCTGATTGGCCCAGCCATCGAAACCTAATGTCAATTTATAGTGATGATTCCTCTGTGCATTATAATTGTTTGTAATGTTTTTTCCCAGCATAAATCTATATTTGATTTTACCCTGAGTTGTGTTTTGAATATTTTGCGACACATAGTAGCCGGTAACTTCGATATATGTACCATATCGAACTCCGTTCTTAAACCCATCTTCGTCAGGAGTAGTTATACAATCACCGACAATCTCGGAGCTTTCTACTACTTTACTTGGACCATTATCTCCCTGCATATTTTCAAAGAAATATAGGGCATTAGCGGTCTCACTATGATTAGAGCCTTTTATTCCACTACCTTTTGAAAGTGTGAGCCATTTAGTGTAAACCTCCTCAGAAATAGCATCCTTAAAATCCTGATTTTCATTCCAATCTTTATCATCTTCTGATAGTTCACCATCCACTCCATAAATTATCTTAGAACTATTAGGAATTTCAGATAGTGGCGTATCATATGCATTTAGAAAACTATCATCTTTCCCTGGAGTATTATCCTTTCCCAAATAGCAATACTCAGGAATATCACGAATAGAAACATCGTGAATGTAAATCCATATATCTTGTTTTAAGCCAGAAGGATCAAAGGCTACCGTAACTTTTGAGACCGCACGTTTAATCCATGAATGAATGGATGTCTTTCCTTTAGTAATGGTAATTACTGGTGCCTCAAAGCCATTTGCACCACCATCTTTATTCTCAGATGATGTGAAAAAACCAAACATCTGATTGTTTTGGGATATATCATCGTAATTCCACCTTAACTGCGTCTCTTTAAATTTATCAATATCTTTAACTTTATCTTCTGTGAGGGCATCCATATTGGCTACTGCATACATAAGATATCTGCCATTTGCGAGAGGAGGTAATGTGCAAGTGGCTTTTGCTGTAGTTTCCTCTGCCTTTTCTCCAATTGCAACTGATTCTCCTTTATCATTCTTTTCTGTTGTAGGCATATCCTCATTGATTTTCTCCACAAAAAAATCTCCTGAACCTGGTTTCTGCATACCATCTTCTCGTTCAATCTTATTCAGATTGAATACCTTTACTAATTCTTTGTTCGGGGTATAAACAAGAACTGATAAAGAATTAATATCACTTATCGCGTCTCCTGCTGTACGTGTAATATTGTTGATACCGGTTAAAGGTTCAAAGGTAATTTCTGCCGAAATTTCTGTCATTCCCTCTTCGATTTTATCATAAGGAATAAAGTCATCCTGACATCCTGACAGAACTAATAGCAGGAAGCTGCTTAAAAGTATTTGTAAATATCTACTATTCATTTCCTTAAAATCTAAATATTATTACCAATCTGCAGGCATATTATGATCTCCCTCAAGCAAATCTTCAAATCCGAACCCTGGTTTTAGGTCAATAGAAATATAGGGTACAAGGGTGACGATTGTTTCTATCAATTCACGGTTGCCGATTTTGAAATTAACTTTAACGATTGTATTTCTTGGTATAGATGAGAGATTCTCTAATTCTTTCGGCTCAAAGACTGTTCTTTGAGATGTACCGTCAGAATTGAAAAACTCTATATCAATGCCTACTTTGTATATGTTCTTTTCATAGTTCTCCGTCTCACAAAAGTAAAGCTGAGGAGTAAATGTTTTAGTTAAATCGGCAAAATTTTCTCTATTACCGGTAAATTTTTCTGATAGGATTCCAAAGTTCTCCGGTGTAAACTCGTAGGGACGAACAAAGTTGTCTGCCCATCCCGGAGTTTTGAATTTAATAATCTCTCTGTCGTCAAGTGTAATGGGATACTTTGAAGGTTTATATTCAGTCTCATTAGGAAACATATATTCCTTCCACATCAGATTCTGAAAAGTAATCTCATGTATTTTAAAAGTCTCTTCATTGCCTTCAACTGAGAATTGGAACTTCACAAGATTGCGAGTTAGGAACAGGTTAATTTCCTGTCGTGTAGTAGATTGATTTAAATTCTCTTTAACTTCAACATCAAAAAATTCAGTCATAGGAATGAACTTCTTCTCTGTGGTAATCTCATTATCTATAAATGGTTCCGCATAGTCTCCCCTCTCTTTCCAGTCGTTATAAACTAACCATGTAGCAACCTTAGTTGGATCTAATTGATCTCCACTATTAGATACCGGTTTAGTCTCATCTTCATCAACCTTATCATAGAAGGAGGGCTTAAGATTTCTTAATTCTTTGATAATATTAGCTGTCTCCTCTGAACCTGAAGATTCGAATGAGGCTTCATTGGCAATGAGATATATCCGCTTTTTCTCGGTACGTATTTTTTCATCAGCATTTATTATGCCTTGACTTGTAGACACATTAAACTCCAATTCTCCAAATCTGCTTACCGACTCGTCACCAGGCAGAGCAACAAATCTGTTATACTCTACGGTATTATCTTGTCTGACGATAATAATGCGCAGTGTATGAATTTTTTCATAAGGCTCTAATCCATCTTCAAATTCTGGTGATGTAGGTGTGGGGTCTTCAGGATTCTCCTCTTCTCCGTCGCGAGTTAGCCTGGAGGAAGTAGTATTGCCAATACTTACCTTTAATTTCAAGATTACATTACGATCAGTGGCACTGTTACTAAATAGGCTGCTTTCAGAGGTGGAATCTGATGAGCACGCGCTTAGAGCCAAGCCTATGCAGACCCAGAAACATATAGAAATATATTGAAGTAAATTTCTCATAACTCTGAATTGTTAATTCTCACAACCCAATCTTTAATGTAAATGGTAGTAGATGCCCAGGTCGCATCCTCGTTAAGGAAGAAGATCATGTTCCAACGACTTTCACGATCAAGGAATTCCTGAGGAGGCATACTGGCAAATGCCTGACTCTTGAGCAAAAGCAGATAGTTGTTCAGGGGAATGTCAACCACCTTTCTGCCTGTTTCAATACGTGTGATTATAAGGCGCGGTGAGGCACCTGTAACCAAACGAGAGAAGCTCATCTCTGCCCATGCCACACTTGCATCCGACCCATCAGGAAGCTCACCGGGGGAGGCATTATCTCTTGCCCATGGTAGATACGTTACGGTAGGGGTGGGGATGAGGTCATTGTCCCAAGCAAAAAGAGTGTTATTATCTGTAACACAGAAATCATAATCAGCATTATCTATCGGTTTTCCAGACACCTCTTGCAAAAGAACCCTAAGATTGTTGGTATCTTTCATCATAGGCACAGTCACTTCACGATATTCTGTTGAGTTTGCTTCAACTTCGGTATCGAGTCTGCCATAGAAGAGGGGATGTAGCTCAGTACCCACGGGTGATGTAAGGCAATTCTGATTTAGCTGAACCCGGATATTGTTGTATGCAGTTGATTCTGGATCTGTGACAAATGAGAATGAGGAGTTCTCACATGCCATACCACCATAAGCTAATATATGATATTGACCGGGCTCAAGATCAATCTCCATTCTCCAGAATTCGTCTGCCAAATCAGATGAGGTGTTGATTCTTTTGGTGACAAAATTTCCCTCGGCATCGTAGAACAATACCGTCAGGCAGTCAACTTGAGAATAAAAGGCATTGGCAAACTCCATATTATAGTCGTATATAAATCTGATTCTTAAACCCTGTGGGCAAGGTTCAAGACCTTCGTGGAGTCGGTCGCACGAATTAAGAAAAACAAATCCGATAAGGCAACATGCCGTAATGCATAGCCTTTTTAGGAATCCGGAGATGATGTTGGTTTTCATTTTTCGATAAATCTGATTGCTTAATTAGTAGTCTGATAGATGTCACCATCTATCAGACCTTTTATCAGGTCATACAGCCGCTTCGAGGTCGCAACGTCGAAGACAGGGGAATGACTCTATAAGATACTCAACAAGCTATTAGAATTCGATATCGTTTACGCGAACAACCCAGGGGAGAGAAGTACAAGTAACTGTGATATAGAGATCATCTTTCTCATCCGGAGTGTTGGGATTTGGCTTATCAGGGTCATTATCAGGATTACGAGGATGACCGAGACGTGCAATCTTGGTGACAGCAAGCTTATAGACGTTGTTACGCACCACATCAAACTCCATAGGTCCCATTTCACCCGGTTGACCATTGTCGTTATGACGGTTCCAATAATAGTAGTAGCAATAGTAAGACCAGCCGCCTAAGTCCGGATCATAGCTCTTCTGATAGAGGGCAATATTATTTTTAACTGCTGCTTCACGGAATGTGGTGAAAGTTACATCTTCAACATCTTCACTATGCCACTGATCGTAAAGATAATTCGGGCAAGCAGGTATAAGCTCTTCTGGGTTTGTCGGATCCTTTTGGGTTCCATCAGCTTGCTGTTGATCATCGGTGATAGATTCTGTACCTTTGGTATCAAAGAAGTTAACTTTATTTTCAGCTTCGTTATAAGAGAAATTAATTGTTCCGAAACCTCCGTTACCGAAGACTGCGTGATAAAGGGCAGAAGTTCTATTGGCTGTCCACACCCATTTACCTTCTGCATCTTTATCAATTTTTGTAATTGCTAAAGCAATAGCCTGACGACGGATGTTGTCCCAAGTGCAGTATACATGATTCGAGAATACATAAAGAATAGGATCTTCGGTAGGATTACCTTCAGTTTGTTCTGGGATAGTAGTTTCTAGAAGCATTCTAGTGAATTCATTATCATCATCGTTGGCTTCACGAGCAGGCTGAAGTCTTCCTTTAAATACTACTCCATTGGAAATACCGTTCTGTTGATTTTCCGGCTCAGCAGGTATAGTACCTTCTGTCAAATAACGCCAAATGTGGTAAGTTGGATAGTTGCCAGCTCCATTCCAGGTCTGTGCATTATCTTCTGTACCTTTTAGTACATCTTCTATTTTTGAAGTATACCAACGATCTTGAGCTACTTCAACGTTGCTCATGCTACCATTTTCATCAAAGAAGGGATATACAAAATGCGAAGCAAATCCATCTGTGGGAGTTCCATTTTTCCAATTGGCCCATGCGTCTACAACATAGTTACCGCTTGTTGGAGCAAGGGTACCGGTAGCATTGGTATACCAAGGTAACTCATTACCACAGAGGACAAAACCATTGGATTCATGGTCAGCTAAAAGGGTAGGCATGCCGTTATTTGAGACACGACGAAGATAATAGTACCTATTATTCATATTGACCAAAGACATCTTAGCCAAATAAATATCCAGAAGGGGTTTTTCCTCACTATCAAGCACGACATGGTAAGTCTGTGGAGCACAACCGTTAAATGTTTTATCAGTGGTTTGGGGATTCGGAGTTATGTAAGCACCGTCAAGGGCACCATCGCGGAAGTCATAGCGAGCAGCAGTGCGTTCAACATAGATATTACCCTTTCCGTCATTATAATTATCAATTTCATTAGGACGCCCTAAATTATTTACACCAGACAGATTAAACGCAGTTGCTGCTGTAGCAAAGCCATCCCAATCCCCTAGTGTCGGAGGAAGTGAACGCGTACTGATTTTACTATTGGCCATCAAAAAACTATTGGGTTTCCATATAGAGGCTTCTCCATTACCATTCTGATCTTTAGTCTCTGTATATGTGCCACAAGCATCAACCCAAGTTGTATCTCCATACTTTAGTTTCTTTAATCCTATAAAGGAGTATTCGTCAACTTGGGAAGTCCATCCGTTGAGTAGGTCAGCTGTAGGATTACAGAATACAAATACATTAACCTGATAGTTTCCGTTCTTATCAAGATTATCCTCTATAGTTTTGTACTCTTCGTCCTCATAAAGCTCCGCAAGCTCAGTTTTGGAGAAAGTGGAAGTTGTCTTAAAACTTCTTCCGCTTGTACCTACTGATTCAAGAACATCACCTGAATACAAAGAAGAAGCTATATAGCCATTATCATTCTTTCTGGCAAGAACAACCGCAACAGATCCAACGTTGGTTTCGTAATCTTTGGCTACCTCAGTGCCACCGCTACTTGAATTGTCCCCATTGGTAAAACTACGAGTCTCCTTAGCTGTCGGGAGCTCGAAGTTAATCGTCATGTAGACACCGGGCTCCTTCTCGACATTGTTACCTTCACCGTTGGCTACGGTTTTCAGTGTGTCGTCGGAGCAACCACCTGCCACCAGAAGAGCAATGGCAGATAGCATGCTGAAAATACGATTCTTTTTCATGTTGTTAAAATTGAAGATTTTTATTATTGTTTGGATTTTTCTATCTTTATATGTTTGTTGTCCAATCATATTCCTCCACGTAATTGCCTATTTCAATGGCTCCTGTGTCTGTGGGAGGAAGTCGATCTTGCCCTTGAAGGTCTGGATGTCGTGGATGCGGCGGATGGCTCCTGCCGAGCGCGGGTCGGTGCTGCGCGAGAGGTAGTCGATCGCCTTGTCGTAGTCCTTCTTCTTGGCGTAGAGCATGCCGAGGGCGTAGAGTGCCTCCGGACCGTCACCGGCTCGGAAGAGGTATTTCTCCGCTGCATCCAAGTCGTTGCGGTTCATTGCCACGTTGGCTGCGTTGATGTTTGCAAGCGGGTCGGTGGGGAACAGCTCGGCGGCACGCTCGAATATCTCGTAGTACTCCTCGCTGTCCTCCGGGTAGCTCTTGGCGAGTATATAGATCTCCTCGAGGCTGAGATTCTGCGGACGCAGACGGAACACCTCGCGGATCTCATCCACGTCGGAGTAGTGGCGTATCGTGTACTTGATTAGGTAGTCGGTGTGGCGCAGCCAGGGATACACGTCTTTGAGGAGCACCTTGTAATTGGCGGGGAAGAGCTCGCGGAAACGGTCGTTGCGTTTCTCGATGGGATAGTCGGAGTCGATGAAGCTGATCATCTGGTCCTTCATCGCCATGTCCGACTTCTCGATCGCCTCGCGCAGACCTGCCCAGTCCTCAGGCACTGAGGCAGTGATGTAGACGGATGCCGGGAAGTCATACTGGCGGCTCACGTAGTCGCGCACAGCCTCGGTACGTCCCTTCGCGAGGCGGACGTTGTTGAGGTAGGGACCCTCAGGAGAGGCATAGCCGGTGAGTGTGATGCTCGTGATTGTGGCATCCTGATTATCGCGTACGGTGTCGATGGAGCTTGTGATCTTGCGCAGCTCCACGGGGTTGTTCATGTAGTCGGGGAAGATCTCGGTGCGGTTGACGGGGAAGTTCACATATGCCTTGCCCTCGAGGTTGAACTCCTTCACACCTGTGGAGGGAGGCACGATGAAGTCGATGTCCTCCTTCACCGGGATCACGGGCGGGATTATGTCGATCACCGCCACCGGTATGTTCTCCTCAACCTCGGGGGTGCCGCAGCAGGTGGAGCGGCGGATGACGAACCCCACGGTCGACTCCGCCATCCAGGGCTGCCATGCGAGGGTCTCGTTATACCGTGTTACGGTCTTGCTGCCTGAGAGATACAGCGCTCCCTGATGGCCTGAGCGGAGATTATAGTAGTACTGGTTCTTTCCGGCGATGGAGTATGGGGTGAGCTCGGCGGAGTGTTCCCCGTCGGCGCTGACAACGACCGGGGCGACCTCCATGAACTGGCTGTTCTTGAGGTGGCAGAGGGTGGGATTGACGGTCATGCCAACCGAGAGGGTCGAGTCGTTGAGACGGTTGATGGATATGTCGGTCAGTCCAAGTCTATCAACCTGCTGACCCATTGCGGCGGCAGCGACTGCCACGAACAATGCAGAGAGAATTCCTTTTAATGGTTTCATTTGTGTTTCAGCTGATTAAATAGTTCAGAATTAAAAGACATACTCAAGATTAAGTGCTAACTTTGTTGGCCCGACATAGTTGTGGACCTTCCCCTTCAGCAGGCGTGTGCCACATTCCGCGCAGGGGTAGGCATCGTTCTTTGTCCATATCCAGCCGAAGCCGAATTCAGCCTCGATGTTCCAATGGCGCGACACGGGCCAGGCGTAGCCATAAGCCACACCGGCACCTACACCCCAGCCTTCGTAGCGGCGGTCTTTGAGGTTGCGGAAGTTGGTGCCGAGGAATTTGAATGGCATGTCGAGCTTGCCGAAGTTGTACTGCATTCCGATGGCGTGCAGACCGAGGAAATGCCCTGCGAACCGTTGGCAAAACCAATAACGTGCCTCAGGCTGCACAAGCCAATGGCGCCATTTGTGACCATTGCCTACAGTCCATAAGTTGACGTTGCCGGAGACGTCGAGGGTCCAGCGTGGTGCCAATCCAATCTCAATTCCGAGGTTTGGCGACAGAGTTGCGTCGTAAAGAAGATTAGACTTCAATGCGGCTTTCTGAGCGTTGGCCGGGAGGTAGAGGAGGATGGCCAGCAGGGGGATGAGTAGTAATTTTATTTTCATAATCCTGATAGATGGAGAATGTTCGGATTTATGGCTGGGGTTGGGTTTTATGTCGTAGATTGTAGTTTTTAGTTATTCCCTTGATAAATAAGGGGTGGAATAAATTTGTTGAAATTTGCCGCGAAGTTATAAAATTATTATGGTAAATGCAAGTTTTGGTATTGAAAAAATTTGTTATTTAACAGTGTTAATAGCGGATATGAAAAAATCGGACAAATTTTGTTGGATTTGTCCGATTTTTTGTAAGGGAGCTATCTGAGGTGGGGTGGCACTTCTTCTATCTCTGGCTTTTCGATACAGCGTGTCTCCGATGAGAAGTTAACTCCGATCTTAAACAATGTCCGTGGGTCGTCACGATAGGGTCTTGTGTACTTTTTCTCATCTATTTGTGCCATAGCCTCACGGGCGGTGCGGTCATATTTCAGTTCAATAATGTAGATGAATTTTGGAGTGGTGATAAGAAGGTCAATTCGTCCGTCAGAGGTAGCTACCTCTGCATGAGCTTTGATGCCGATAAGGGTAACGAGTATATAGAATGCATTTTGGAAATTATTCTCATTGTCCATATGCAATTGGTAGGGAATGCCGGCAAAGTATGTCTCAAGAGTTTGAATCAGTTCATTGGGTTTCCCTTTCAGAATACTTGCTGTGAGTTTCGTGACAACAGCATTTTCGAAACCTTGACGGATGGAAGTATAATAGGGTATGAGCATTTTGAAAAGACCCTCTTTCACTTCGTTGTTGGGTACGCCTAAGGTAAAGAGATTGGAGTCGAAATCAAAGTCCTTGATAGTCAGATAGCCAGTCTGATAAAGCAATGCCAATGGGTTTGGGTCTTTGAGATCCAAACCTACCAGCTCTTCCGGCAGACACTCAGTGTTGAGAAAGTCTTCAAGGTCAACGTTCACACATTTCAGAGCTTCTCCCAAAAGAGTTGCCATTCCTGTCTGCACCCAGTAATTTGCAATATCCTTTTTCGACAAGGCACACAGAATGGACCAGGGGTTGTAGATTTCACTTCCATTTTTCGCGAATCTATACCCGTCGTAGTTCTTTTTCAGAAGATGGCGAGCTTCGTCAAAAGATGTGTTTCGTCGCTCCGCGAGAGTATGAATGCCGACTGAGAAGTATTCAATAAGTTCCTTTTCCGTGATGCCGCAGATGTCGGCATACTCATCATCAAAGGTAATGTCGTTGAGATTATTTAGGTCGGAGAAGACACTCAGCTTGCTGAAACGGCTTACTCCTGTGAGGAACACAATACGAATGTGTTCCGCACTGCTTTTGAAATTGGAATAGATACTTGCTAATTTTGCACGGTAATGCTCAAACAGCTCTTCCTTATCT
Source organism: uncultured Porphyromonadaceae bacterium (assembly GCA_947174225.1). Classification (GTDB taxonomy): domain Bacteria; phylum Bacteroidota; class Bacteroidia; order Bacteroidales; family Muribaculaceae; genus Lepagella. Next base: position 13,466 of record CAMWIF010000010.1, read on the forward strand.
TTGTCGAGATTGCCGACAAGAGGTTTGTCGTATTCATCCACAAGTATGACTACCTGCCGACCGAACTTGGCATGGGCGGCAGCGATGATGTTCTTGAATCTTGAAGGGAGGTCTTCTGCCTTTGGAATTACATCATATTCCTTTTCCCAAATATTAAACTGGTTATCGAGAACCATATCGAGCCTTCCCGGTTCAGCATATCTTTCCATATTGAGATCCAGGCGTAGCACGGGGTGTTTTTGCCAATCCCATTTTGTGGAGTCGATAGCTAACCCTTTGAAAAGCGACCGTTCCGCTTGGAAAAAATATCTGATGGTGGATAGGAACAGACTCTTGCCAAAACGGCGTGGGCGGGCGAGGAAGTAATATTTGCTTCCCGAGAAGATTAATTTTTCGATAAACCGAGTTTTGTCGACATAGATCGAGCCCATCTCTCGAAGGGATTTGAAGTCCTGTTCACCAATGGGATAATAAGGTTCTTTTGTCATACACTGGGATGTTGGAGATTTGCGACATAGCTATCTACTGCAAAGTTAGTGTTTTAATTTGGAATATCAAGGTTATGAGAAGAGGGGATATGAAAAAATCGGACAAATTTTGTTGGATTTGTCCGATTTTTTTGCAAGGAAGGGGAAGCACCCGGAGATAAATGGGATTAGTGGGTGCGGATGTAGTTGACGATCCAGGCACCGACCTCTTTTGTGCCGTAGCGGGCGCCACCCTCTACTTGGATTTCGGGAGTGCGCACGTCGGCATCGAGGGAGGCGTTGACTGCCTCGCGGATTAATTTGCCCTCTTCGGTGAGGTTGAAGTATTCGAAAAGCATGGCTACGGAGAGAATCTGTGCCAAGGGATTGGCGATGTTAAGTCCCTTTGCCTGCGGCCATGAACCGTGGATAGGTTCGAATACGGGTGTATGCTCGCCTGTGGAAGCTGAGGGGAGGAGTCCCATTGAGCCGGTGATGCAGCTACCTTCGTCGGTGAGAATGTCGCCGAAGGTGTTTTCTGTAACCATCACGTCGAAGAACTTGGGATCCTGAATCATACGCATAGCCGCGTTGTCTACAAACATATAGTCGGTCTCAACTTCGGGATATTTCTCGGCTACCTCCTTGGCTACCTGACGCCATAGACGTGAGGAGGCGAGGACGTTGGCTTTGTCTACCACGGTGAGATGCTTGCGGCGACGAAGTGCATATTGGTAGGCTACCTCAAGTATGCGCTCGATTTCGGGACGTGTGTAGGCGTTGGTGTCGTATGCCTTCTCGTTGTCCTGATATTTCTCTCCGAAGTACATACCCCCTGTGAGTTCGCGGATGCAGATGAAGTCGGCACCGCGCACTAATTCATCTTTAAGAGGTGATTTGTGGATGAGGCAATCGAATGTCTCCACGGGGCGGATGTTAGCGAAGAGACCGAGTTTCTTGCGCATAGCGAGTAGACCCTGCTCAGGGCGTACCTTGGCAGTGGGGTCGTTGTCGAATTTGGGGTCGCCGACAGCGGAGAAGAGCACTGCGTCGCTCTCCATGCAGATTTTGAAGGTCTCCTCGGGGAAGGGATCACCTACCTTGTCGATGGCGTCCGCTCCACAGATTGCATATTTGTATTCTACTTTGTGGCCGAATTTCTCACATACGGCTGTCATTACGTCTACGCCCTGTGCTGAGATTTCAGGGCCGATGCCGTCACCGGGGAGGACGGCTATTTTCAGTTCCATATTTATTGGGTTTATGGTTTAGTTTCTTCCATTAGATTGAGCATCTTGACGGTGGCTTTGATGGCGGCTTCCGTCTGGTCGGCGTCGAGTCCACGTGTGCGGTAGATGCGGTCGTTCCATTGCCAGGTTATGACAGTCTGCACGAGTGCGTCGGTGCGTCCGCCCGGAGGGATGGTTACGGCGTAGTTGGCGAGATGCGGGAACCGGCGGTTGAGCCTGTCTTTGTAGAGCTGTTTGAGGGCTTTCATAAAGGCATCAAACTGACCGTTGCCGGAGGCTGTCATCTCGTGTACCTCTCCGTTTATCTCGATTTTCACGGCTGCCATCGGTTTGAGTCCGTAGGCAGTGCTGACCATATAGCTCAATAGCTTTACGTGTTCCGCTTGGGATACGGTGTTGAGTACGTCGGAGACGATGAAGGGTAGGTCTTCCTGCGTCACTACCTCTTTCTTGTCGCCCAATTCAATTATTCGCTCCGTAACCTTGCGGGTCTGTTCCGGGGTCAGTTCAAGACCAAGTTGCTCAAGATTCTTGAGGATATTAGCCTTGCCACTGTTCTTGCCGAGCGCATACTCACGCTTGCGCCCGAAACGTTCCGGCAGGAGGTCATTGCAATAGAGGTTGGCTTTGTTGTCGCCGTCGGCATGTACCCCTGCCACCTGTGTGAACACACTGTCGCCCGTGATGGGGCGGTTTGGCGGGATCGGTATACCGGAGTAATTCTCCACCATCCGACTCACATCGTTGAGTCGCTCCTCACGGATGTTGGTACGGGCGTTGAACTGGTCTTTCAGTATCGCCTGCACACTGGCGAGGGGTGCGTTGCCGGCACGTTCTCCGAGACCGTTGACGGAGGTGTGTATGCCCTTGCAGCCACCCAAGACAGCTGCCAACACATTTGAGATTGCGAGGTCATAGTCGTTGTGGGCGTGGAAGTCGAAATGGATCTCAGGGTAGAGCTTCACCATCTTACGCATAAAGAGGAGAAGTTCGAGCGGATTGAGGATACCGAGAGTATCGGGGAGCATAAACCGCTTTATGCCACAGTCTTTCAGAGCATCCATCATCGCAAACACGTAGTCGGGGGAGTTCTTAATGCCGTTGCTCCAGTCTTCGAGATAGACATTCACATTGATGCCCATCTCGCGTGCCATACGGATGTTGCGTCGTATATCCTCAAAATGCTCTTCCGGGGTCTTCTTGAGCTGGTGGCGGCAATGGTTTTCCGAGCCTTTGCAGAGAAGGTTAATGTTGACGCAACCGCAATCGTTGATCCAGTTGAGCGACGTGCCGTCGTCGACGAATCCGAGTACCTCTACACGGTGAAGATAACCTGCCTGACGTGCCCATTTGCATATGCGCGACACGGCATCCTTCTCACCCTCCGACACACGTGCCGAAGCCACCTCGATACGATCCACGTTAAGGTCGTGGAGCAGGGCGCGGGCAATCATCAGCTTCTCGTGGGGCACGAAGCTCACGCCGGAGGTCTGTTCCCCGTCGCGGAGCGTCGTGTCCATAATCTCAATCCACGTCACTTCTTGGCTGCCTCCTCCCAGGCCTCGGTCTTATCCTTATTTTCGAGCAGGAAGTCGATGTCGTCGAGAGCGTTCATAAGGCAGTACTTCTTATAACCGTTTATCTCAAAATGCTCGCTCTCTCCTGTAGCTTTATTGGTGACAGTCTGGTTGGGGAGGTCTACCTCAACTACGGTATTCGGGTCTTTCTCAATCGAAGCGAAGAGATTGGCGAGGAAAGGCTCACTGACCACCACGGGTAGCACGAAGTTATTAAGCTCGTTGTTCTTGTGGATGTCGGCGAAGAAGCTGCTTATCACCACGCGGAAGCCGTAGCCGGCGATTGCCCACGCTGCGTGTTCACGGCTTGAGCCGCTGCCGAAGTTCTTTCCTGCCACAAGGATCTCGCCGCTGTACTTGGGATTGTTGAGCACAAACTCCTCGTTGAGGGAGCCGTCTGGGTTATAGCGCCAGTCGCGGAAGAGGTTTTCGCCGAAGAAGCTCTCTTCGCGGGTGGTAGCTTTCAGGAAGCGTGCAGGTATGAT
>CAMWIF010000011.1 GCA_947174225.1 uncultured Porphyromonadaceae bacterium
GAGCCAACGCGAGGTAGCCGGCAAAGTCAGTGAGGGGTGCCGATTCAAGCAGAGAGAGGGCGTGACCCCCTCCTCCGGCGAGAATAATCTTATTTTGAGGCTTGATATTTTCCATATGGCAAAGTTAACTAATAAATCGCATTTGCGCAAATTGGATTAATTTGCTAAATTTGCAGATTATAAGCTAACCGGTGGTGAGGCAACAATCACGGTTAATTAGGAGAAAAGATTATGAGATCCAGCATAGAGAAAAAAATTACCCGTCTGCTCGGGGCTGTGGCAGCGATGGCTGCTATGATGATTTCCACAGTAAACGCCAATGCTTATGAGGCACGGGTACACTGTGCCGAAGACACTTTAAAGGTGAGTGAGCTTCTGAAGAAGACGGCTGAACATGGCGGCACGTTGGGTGAGCGTTGTGTATTTGTGGCGAAGGAGTTGTCCGGTACACCGTGGGCCCCCGCTGCTGACAACGATGAGAAAGGCACGATTATGATCAATTTTCATGGTTTCGACCGTCTTGGCTTCGTCAACTCTGTATTGGCTCTTGCCCACGCCAGCATGCAGAAACTTCCGCGAGTGAAAGAGTATGAGCGTTTCTACGAGCAGCTAAGTAGAAGGAAAGGACAGGACGACGGGTTTGCCAGTCAGCTGTATTACGGTGCCGAGTGGATAGTGGATAATGTATATCGCGGCAATCTTAAAGAAATGACGGAATACGTCACCGGAGGAGGCTTTAAGACCAAGACCTTCGACTATATGACTCGTCACAAAAATGAATTTCCGGCGCTTGCCGATCAGGCGGTCTATGATCAGGTGCGTATGAACGAGATGGGGTATCGTAGCCACCGTATACCTCACCTCAAAAAGCAGAGTGCGGGCAATAAACCTCTCCATGAGCTTATGCTTGATGGTGACATTATATTGATGCTCTCTCCGGAACCCGACACCGACATTTATGACATAGGCATAATCGAGCTGAAAGAGGGTGAGCCTTATCTGATTCACATAACCCATGAGCACGGCAATGTGGGTGTCGATCCCTACCCGTTAAGCAGGCTTTTCAAGCTCGAAGGTCAGCATTTCTATGGCTACCGTTGGCTCCGTCCCACGGAATAAGGTAAAAGTGTCAAAAAAAGTTGTGGCTTGAGGCTTATTTTCTTGGATATGTCATGACAAATTGCTAAATTTGCGAATGTAATACCCAGAACTGACCTCTTTTTCTTAAATGGCAAACAACACTACTCAAGATCATGTAAACGGCATAGACCGTCCTCGCATAATGATGATTTACACCGGTGGAACAATCGGAATGAAAGAAAATCCGGCGACCCACGCGCTTGAACCGGTGGATTTTGAGCATTTGCTTGACAATGTGCCCAAACTTAAGATGCTTGATTTTCATATTGACAGCTTTCAATTTGAACATCCCATCGACTCTTCAGCTATGAATCCCAATCATTGGGTGGAGATAGCGAAGGTGATTGAGCAGAATTATGACAATTACGATGGCTTCGTAGTGCTTCACGGCACTGATACTATGGCTTATACCGCCTCTGCACTCAGTTTTATGCTGGAGAATCTCGACAAGCCTGTGATCATCACCGGAAGTCAGCTCCCTATCGGCGAGGTGCGTACGGACGGCGAGGAGAACCTTATCACCGCATTGCAGATTGCCGCCGCACGCGACCGCAACAATGAGCACACTATCAGGGAAGTGGCGATATTGTTTGAAAACTATCTCTGGCGTGGCAACCGAAGCACAAAGCGTAGCGCCGACAATTTCAACGCTTTCAAGAGCAATAACTATCCTGAACTTGCCAAGATTGGCTTGGGCATCACTTTCAACCGGGAGGCGCTCTGGAGAGGTAAATTCGCAAATGCTCCCTTGAAAGTGCATTACAATATGGATTGCAATGTGCTTGTGATGGATCTTTTCCCCGGCATCAGAGAGGAGATGGTGCGCCATATGCTGTCTACACCCGGCATCAAGGCGGTGGTACTTAAGACTTTCGGCGCCGGCAACGGTCCAAGCGACCCTTGGTTTATAGACGCTATCCGTGAAACCGTTGAGAAGGGCATAGTGGTGGTAAATATCACCCAGTGCACCAACGGCAGTGTCCATCCTTACCGCTATATGACGGGTATGGAGCTTGCTCAGTGTGGCGTGGTGTCAGGACACGATCTCACATCTGAGGCTGCAATCACCAAACTGATGTATCTTCTTGGCAGGGGAATGACTGCCGATGAAGTGAAAAACTATATGGAATACAGTCTCTGCGGCGAAATGTCCAGCTGAGCCGATCCTTTTCTTATCTCTTAACATTACAGTTGCTTAATTATGACAACACTCACAGTGGCAGACTATGCCGACACCGGACAATGGCGACTCATTGTCAACATACACCCCACAGGGATGAAAGCAATGCTTGAAAACACGCTCCATAACGATGTGGAGCCTCAGCAACTTTTCTCTGCCAAATGGGATGCCGACTCTGACAATCTGCTCCATCACATTGAAAACGCTGTGTATGACAATCCCCGTGTGCTCGATGATTTCTCCGCCCGCATAGTGCTTTTCGACCGGCGTGTGCTTTTTATACCTACTACTGTGGCTGAGGAGAACGACGATGCCGAGGAGGAGATCTATACCTCCTTGTATCAGGCTGAACCTGCTGATGTGATATGCGAGACCGACCGCGACATAACTGCTGTTTCCTCCCTTGCCCCCGGGTTGAAGGGATTCCTTAACCGCACATTCCCCGGTGCCCGTGTGTCTACCAATCTGATGATGCAGGTGAGCAGTCTGCGAAAGGAGAATAAGGAGGGTGGAAAGAGAATAGAGGTCACTGTGCGTGAGCAGGAGAAAGAGGCTGATTTCATTCTGCTTGACGGAAGTTCGCTTATATCCGCTTCTACCCATAGCGTGAACGGTAAGGAAGATGTGGTATATCATACCTATAATGTGATAGACAGCTATGGTTTTGACCCGGGCGAGGTGGAGATTCCGGAAAAATATCGTTGTTGAGCATAAGTAGGAGGCGCAAAGTTGTTCTTATAATAAGAAAATTTATTATAATATGAGAATAATAAGAGGAAAATACGGCCGTCGGCGTTTCGAGGTGCCAAAAAATATAACCGCGCGTCCCACAACGGATTTTGCCCGTGAGAACCTGTTTAATGTGTTGGAAAATATGGATGATTTTGAGGGTAAGACAGCTCTCGATCTCTTTGCCGGCACCGGCGCCATAAGTTTTGAGTTTCTGTCGAGGGGTTGCAGTGAGGTGACGGCTGTGGAGCAGGCACCCGTGCAGGCACAGTTCATACGTAGCGTCAAGGAGAAGTTGGGCGATGAGTCGCTTAGGGTTATAAAGGGTGACGTGTTTAAGTTTATAGCCACGTGTAGCCGGCAGTTTGATTTCATATTTGCCGATCCCCCTTATGACCATCCGCGATTTGAGGAGATTCCGGAGCTGATTCTTAACTCCGCGATGGTAAAGCCCGGCACAATCGTGATTGTGGAACATTCAAAGACACGCGATTTCTCTTCCCTTCCCGGCTTTACACAGCAGAGAGTGTATGGAAGTGTCAATTTCGCCATATTTGAGGTGAAATAAAATTTTATTAATTTTGCACTATGGAAAATAATATAAGACTTGACTCTATAGAGGAGGCTATTGAGGACTTCCGTAAGGGGAAAATGATTATAGTGGTTGACGATGAGGACCGTGAGAATGAGGGCGACCTTATCATCGCTGCCGAGAAGATCACACCGGAGGATGTCAACTTTATGCTTAAGAATGCAAGGGGAGTGCTGTGTGCGCCCATCACCAATGAGCGTTGCCGCCAGCTTGACCTGCCACATCAGGTGACAGATAACACTTCCGTATTGGGTACACCTTTCACTGTCACTGTTGATAAACTTGAGGGTTGCACTACCGGTGTCTCAGCTGAGGACCGTGCTGCCACGATTCGTGCCCTTGCCGATCCGAAATCCACTCCTGCCACATTCGGCCGCCCTGGACATATAAACCCGTTGTATGCCCAAGACAGAGGTGTCATACAGCGTTGCGGACACACGGAAGCCGCCGTTGATTTCGCTCGCCTTGCCGGATTGGAGCCTGCCGCTGCCCTTATGGAGATAATGAGCGACGACGGCACTATGGCGCGTCTCCCCGAACTCCGCAAACGCGCCGACGAGTGGGGGATGAAGCTCGTGAGCATACGTGATCTCATAGCCTACCGTATGAAATATGATTCCATCGTTGAGATGGGTGAGGAGGTGGATATGCCTACGGAGTATGGCCATTTTCATCTTATACCATTCCGTCAGAAAGACAACAATCTTGAACACATAGCTCTCATCAAAGGTAATGTGGGGAACGGTGAGCCTGTCCTCGTGCGCGTACACTCATCTTGTGCCACAGGCGATATTTTCGGTTCCTATCGTTGTGAATGTGGCGAGCAGCTCCATCTTGCTATGAAGATGATTGAGAAGGAGGGTAGAGGTGCCGTGATATATCTTAACCAGGAGGGGCGTGGAATCGGCTTGATGGACAAGATTCGCGCCTATAAGCTTCAGGAGAACGGTCTTGACACGGTGGATGCCAATCTTCACTTAGGTCATAAGGCTGATGAGCGTGACTACGGTGTGGGCGCAAATATTCTCCATGCCCTCGGCATACATAAGATGCGCCTGATGACCAATAATCCGGTGAAGCGTATTGGTCTCGAAGGTTATGGTCTTGAGGTGACAGAAAACGTGCCCCTTGAGGTAGAGCCGAATAAATATAACCGTTTCTATATGCACACCAAGAAGGAGCGTATGGGCCATGACCTCCATAAGGTAGACTAATCAATCAACTATTAACAACCGGCTTCTTTCATGAAAAAAACGATTCTTGCCCTTGCTTGCCTATGTACGTTCGGAATGGCTACGGGAGCGAAGAAGATGCTTGACCACGGCGATTTCGACCGTTGGGAGAAGGTGACCAATTATTCACTCTCCGACAATGGCGGCTGGGCAGCGTTTGCTGTGAATCCTCAGGAGGGGGATGGCATACTGTATTTCCACAACACTGCTAAAGGCGACCAGATAGAGATTAAGAGGGGGTACCGCCCTGCCTTCTCAGCCGATGGGAAGTGGGCATTTGCGCTTGTCAAGCCCCATTTCTCAGCCACACGCAAGGCTAAGATTGCTAAAAAGAAGGATTTTGACCTTCCACAGGATTCACTTGCCATTATCAATCTGAAGACAGGGAAAGTGAGTATGGTGGGCAATGTCATATCCTATAAGTTGGGCAAGGAGGGTGGCAATTGTGTGGCTTGGCTCTCTTGTGATACTACCCTGATTGCCCCCAAGGGATTGAAAAATAAGAAAGCGGGTCGTCCGATGATAGTGCGTAACCTCTCCAATGACTCATCGCGTATCATAAATTGGGTGAGTGACTATGTGTTTTCAAAGGATGGTACCCGTCTGGCATTCACCCTCAAGAAGTCGGATGCCGATTCACTTGCCACAAACGGTACAGGAGTGCTGGACCTGTCGAATTTCTCATTCACGCTTATCGACCGTGATAAGGATTTCTATAGTAGTCCGGTGTTTAATGAGTCGGGTACTCAGTTGGCTTATGTAGCTTCAGATGATTCGGTAAAGACCGGCACGAAAAGAGGTGCTTTATATTTGTCAGAGCTGACTTCGGGCAATCATGACCCGAAGGAGATAAGGATGGCTTTCGCTAAGGGAAGCGGTAGTGAGGAGCTTTTTATCAATCAATATTCAGAGCCATTTTTCTCCCACAACGGCAAAAGACTCATTGTCGGTGTGGCGCCTTATGTGGCACCCGACGACACTACAATAGTGGATTTCGAAAATCCTCGGCTTGACATATGGCGTTGGGATGCTCCCTACACTCCTCCGCAGGAGAACAATAAGGTAAAGGAGCTTCGGGAGAAGACTTATCCGGTGGTGATAAATCTTGCTGATGGCAGGCAGACCCTTGTGACTGACGACCCGTTGGTGACATGGGAACCCTCCGACCGCTGGGATGGCGATTGGGTTCTCATTGATGATTTCTCAAAGAACGGTTTGTCAGTACAGTGGGATTACCAGTTTCCGATGGAGTTAAAGCTGAAGAATGTGGTTACGGGTGAGACTCGCAATGTGGGAGCCGTCCCGAATGAATTGTTTGCTTTTTCTCCGGCAGGGAACTACGTGGTATGGTTTGACGACCATCAGTATTATGCCTATGACATCGCCGACAACACTATTCGTGAAATAAGTTCCGCTGTGCCTTATCCGCTCTGGAAAGAGGATAGGGATGTGCCGGAGCATGTGCTTGAACCGTATGGCACTATGGGCTGGACTGAGAATGACGATCGCCTTCTTGTATACGACCGTTACGACGTATGGAGCCTTGATCCAAAAGCTATAGCTGCTCCCGTCTGCCTCACTGCCGGGGAGGGGCGTAAGTCGAATCTGCGTATACGCAACATTAAGACCGACCCGGATTTCCGTTGTTTCAAGCCTGACGATCAATTGGTGATGTCGCTTTTCAATTATGTTGATAAACGCAACGGTCTGGCTTCGATGAAGTTTACCGGTAAGCCTGTTGCTCCGAAGATTGATTTCTTGGGGGAATATTCTATGACCTCTCTCCAAAAGGCTAAGGATGCCCGTGAATACAGTTGGATACAGGGTAATTTCAGCACTTCGCCGAATGTGTATATCTCTGCTGACTTGAATCCGGCAAAGACTGTGAAGGTGAGCAATTCCAATCCTCAGATGGGCAATTACAGCTGGGGCACTGCGCAGCTTTTCAAATGGTATACCTATGATGGGCATCCTGCCGAGGGTGTACTTTATCTGCCTGAAGATTTTAATTCCGACGAGCAATATCCGATGCTCTCTTATTTCTATGAGACTTATACCGAAGACCTTTACCGTCATTTCGATATGGAGCCTTCTTGGAGCTGGATTAACTTCCCCTTCTATGTGAGTCGTGGCTATGTTATATTTGTGCCCGACATACATTATACAGCCGGTATTCCCGGTGAAAACGCATATAATTACGTTTGCTCCGGTGTGGAGGCGCTTTGCAAGGCTTATCCCAATATCGACAAGAAGCGGCTCGGCATTGACGGTCAGAGCTGGGGAGGTTATCAGACAGCCTATTTGGTGACACGTACGGACATGTTCGCTTGTGCCGGCTCAGGTGCTCCCGTGGCTAATATGACTTCGGCATTCGGTGGCATACGCTGGGGGTCCGGCGACTCGCGCCAGGCACAATATGAGGTCGGGCAGAGTCGTATCGGACGCAATCTTTGGGACGCTCCGGAGCTTTACATAGCCAACTCACCTGTGTTCCACGCCAACAGGGTCAACACCCCGTTGCTCATTATGCACAACGATGATGACGGCGCTGTGCCTTGGTATCAGGGTATAGAAATGTTTATGGCTCTGCGTCGACTCGGCAAACCGGTATGGATGCTTCAGTATAACGATGAGGCACATAATTTGAAAGAGCGTCGCAACCGCAAGGACATAACTCGCCGCCTGCAGCAGTTCTTCGACCATTATCTCAAGGGAGAGCCGATGCCGAAATGGATGGAGAAAGGTATTCCCGCCATTCGTAAGGGTCAGGAATTGGGCTACTGAGAAATGAATCTTAACAGAGAGATATTGAGGCTGAGTGTGCCGGCAATAGTGAGCAATATCACGGTGCCGCTGCTCGGCCTCTGTGACACTGCAATTTCGGGACATCTCGGTTCAGAGGTCTACTTGGCTGCGATTGGGGTAGGCTCAATGATGCTCAATGTCATAGTAGGTCTGTTGGTGTTTCTGCGTATGGGCACCACCGGACTCACCGCCACCGCCTTCGGAGCGGGCAACGATGATATGGTAAGCAAGGTCTTCACCCGTGCCTTCCTTTTGGGCATAGGATTGGGAGTGGTGCTCGTGGTGTTGCGTGTGCCGATTATGGATCTTATGCTGGCTATAATCAGCCCCGACGAGGAGGTGCGCCGTTATGCCGAGAGCTATTTCACGGTGAGGGTGTGGGGAATGCCCGCTATGTTTGCTGTGATGTCGGTAAGTGGCTGGTTTGTGGGTATGCAATCCACCGTAGCGCCGATGGCAGTGGCAATAATCATGAATGTGCTTAACATAGCGTTGAGCTATGCTTTGGTTTTCCATACGGAAGTTGGATTCTCCGGAGTGGCGTGGGGTACGGCTGTTTCTAACTGGGTAGGATTGGTGGTGGCACTTGTGTGGGCTATGCGTTTCCGTAAAGGGAAAAGATTATTCGGCAATCTTAGGTATGTGCTGAAAGGTGGAGGTATGGGTAAATTCTTTAGTGTCAATTCCAATCTCTTTCTGCGGTCAGCTTGCATAATGTGCGTAAGTATGGGAGTCACTTCTGCCGGAGCAAGGATGGGAGCGTTAACCTTGGCAGTCAACGTTGTGATGATGCAGTTCTTCACATTCTTCTCCTACTTTATGGATGGTTTCGCTTTCAGTGGCGAGGCTTTGACAGGCAGATGGTATGGAGCCGGCGATAAGGATATGCTCAGAAAGAGCGTGAGGGCTTTGCTGAGGTGGACGCTCGGCGTGGCTCTTCTCTTCACATTCCTCTACACTGTGGGTGAGGGTCCGGTTACGTCGCTCCTCACCGATAATGAGGGAGTGCGTGAAGGCGTATATGCTATGCGCCTGTGGCTTTTGCTTCTTCCCATAGTGTCGGCTTGGGCATTCATCTACGACGGTTTCTTTGTCGGGGTGACCGATACAAATAAAATGATGATAGCCACTTTGGTTGCTTCGATTGTTTTCTTTATAGTGGCTTTCCTTCGTTTAGAGGGTGGGCGTGTGGTGATGGCTGTCCTTGGTAACAACGCTTTGTGGGGAGCCTTCCTGAGTTATCTCTTCTTGAGAGGAGGGATTCTCGCTGTGATATGGAAATATAAAAAACAAGCGATATGATAAAATTTGTAAACGCGAAGATCAATATAGGTCTCAATGTGGTGGCTCGGAGAGATGATGGCTACCACGATCTGGAGACAGTGTTCTATCCGGTAGGTATAGAGAGCGGGATGCCTCAGCAGCCCGAACCGTTTGACGATATTCTTGAGGTCAATCTTGAAAAGGGTCGCCCCACGGGTTGCCGTTTTCAGCTTATGGGTCGCCGACTTAATTGTGACCCGCAGAAAAATCTTGTGGTGAAAGCCACAACGATGTTTCTACATTCCTACTTCGAAAAAGTTGGTGTGGAGGGCGATATGGGTCTTTTCAACATAATCCTTGACAAGCATCTGCCCGACGGAGCAGGGTTAGGCGGAGGAAGTGCCGATGCCACTTTCACCCTTGTCACTCTCAACGAACTTTTAGACGAGCCTTTCGGTCAGAAGGAATTGGCACGTATGGCGCGGAAGCTGGGTGCCGATTGTCCCTTCTTCCTCATCAATACTCCGGCGTTTGCCGAAGGGATAGGTGAGGTGCTCAGCCCGGTCGATATAGACCTTAAAGGCAATTGGCTTTTGCTTGTCAAGCCTCCGGTATCGGTGTCTACCAAGGAGGCGTTTGCAGGGATTGTGCCGAAGAAGCCTGAGTTTGATTTGCGCTTTCTCCATTATCTTCCGCTTGACCAGTGGCGCGGAAGGGTGGTGAACGATTTCGAAGCTTCTATCTTTCCTCATCATCCCGAGCTTGCCGAGGTGAAGGATACTTTCTACGACCGTGGTGCGGTATATGCCTCTATGTCGGGAAGCGGCAGTGCTATTTATGGCATTTTCAGCGACGGAGACAAAGCAAAGCAAGCTTCCGACGATTTCCGGTCAACCTATGAGGAGGTTTGGTTGTTCAAATTATAGACGCTTCCCCTCTTGATGACATCATCCGAAAGTGTTCTCTTGTAGTGAAGGATGATTTTATTCATATAGGGTTGTGTTTTCAAGCCCTCTTAACATAATTTGGCTTGATATTTGAATGAGTATAAACTAAACAAGATCCGCTATGGAAAATAATAAAGACAATTCTTATAAAGAGAACAACGGGGCTTATAACCCTGAAGAGGAAGATATGACACGTCAGGATGGCGCAACGATTGAGGATGTGGCTCCTGATGCAGAAGACGTGGAAGAGGCTGAGGCTGAGAATGAGGTGAACGTGCTTGAAAACCAAGTGTCAGACCTTCAGGATCAGCTTGAGAAGGAGAAGAAGGAATATCTTTTCCTTATGGCTGAATTTGACAATTTCCGCAAGCGTACACTGCGTGAGAAGAGTGAGTTGATAAAGAACGGCGGCGAAAGTGTCCTTAAAGGTGTCCTGCCTATTATGGATGACTTCGAGCGTGCGGTGAAGGCTTCTGAGACAAGCGACGACGTTGCTTCGATGAAGGAGGGTATGACCTTGATCTATCATAAGCTTCAGAAATTCCTTGCCCAGAACGGTGTGAAGGAGATTGATCCTTCTGACGATACATTCGACACCGAGAAACACGAGGCAATCTCAGTGCTTCCTGTGCCCGACGAGTCGAAGAAAGGAAAGATTCTCGACACGGTTCAGAAGGGTTACACAATTAATGATAAGGTACTCCGCCATGCCAAAGTGGTGGTTGCACAGTAAACGCAATATTACAGAGTTATGGCAGAGAAAAGAGATTACTATGAAGTGCTCGGCGTCTCGAAAGGCGCGAGTGCCGACGAGATAAAGAAGGCTTATCGAAAGATGGCTATCAAGTATCACCCTGATAAGAATCCGGGTGATAAGGAGGCTGAGGAGAAGTTTAAGGAGGCAGCCGAGGCATACGACGTTTTGAGCGATGCCGACAAGCGTGCTAAATACGACCAGTTCGGTCACGCTATGGGTCCGCAGGGCTTCGGCGGCGGTGCCGGTGGCGGCGGTTTCTACAGCAGCGGCGGTATGTCGATGGAAGACATCTTCGCTCACTTCGGCGACATCTTCGGTGGCAGAGGTGGCTTTAGTAGCGACTTCGGTGGCTTCGGTGGTGCTACGGGTCGTCAGCCCCGTCAGCATGTCAATAAGGGCACTGACCTGCGCATTACAGTGAAGGTGACCTTGAAAGACATTATGAACGGTGTCGATAAGAAGCTCAAGATACCTCGCTTGGTAGCTTGCCCTCATTGCAAGGGTACAGGTGCCAAGGATGGCACAGCATTCCGCACTTGTCAGCGTTGCCATGGCACAGGTTACGTTTCTCGCGTTCAGCAGACCATGTTCGGCGCTATGGAGAGCGAGAGCGTATGTCCCGAATGTAACGGTGAAGGCAAGGTTATCTCCGAAGAGTGCAGCTATTGCCACGGTTCAGGTGTTGAGAAGAAGGAGGAGGTTGTCAGCTTCCATATCCCTGCCGGAGTTGAAGACGGCATGACACTCACAATGCGTGGTCAGGGCAATGCCCCGCGCCACGGCGGTGTCAACGGCGATCTTCTCATTGTGATACAGGAGGAGAAAGATCCCGAACTTATCCGCGACGGCGACGACATCATCTACAACCTGATGCTTGACTTCCCGACCGCAGCTCTTGGCGGCACAGCCGAGGTGCCTACGGTTGAGGGACGTGCAAGATTGAAGATTGCCCCGGGTACACAGCCGGGCAAAGTGCTCCGTCTGCGTGGCAAGGGTCTCCCACAGATGAATAGCAACGTGAAGGGCGACTTGCTTGTCAACGTTATGGTCTACGTGCCTGAGAACGTCACCGACGCAGAGAAGGCTGCAATCGAAAGCTTGAAGGATCAGCCGAACATCGTGCCGACCTCCTCCACAGCCAAGCGCATCTTTTCGCGTCTCCGCCACATCTTCAACAAAGAGAACCGCGGCGTCGAATAATCCCAAAGATTATTAATCGATCATCAAGATTAATAAGGTCGAGTAAAACCAAGATTATAAATAACGAGAACGTAAAGAGGTCATAGCTCCCGAAAGCTATGACCTCTTTACGTTCTCCTATAGGAATTGCTTCCCAGAACATCTACAAGGGGTCTACTTTCGCGGTGTTTCCTCTTCACAGAATGATTGGAGATAGGCAGCCCAGTCCTTTTTGCCGGAATCGGAAGCATATTTCTTGAAAAGTCGGTTGCGAGAGGTAGAAATGGCTTGAGGCGTTACGTTGAAAACGTTGGCACATATCTTCACCGGCATCTTTATCGTGATGAGCAGACTGTCACGGAAATTCCGTTGACTCAGATTTATATCCCGGAGGGTAGAGATTAGATTTGGATAAAGTTCGGATAACGCCTTTTCAAGATTGAGGAAATCCTCGTCAGTCAGTTTACCGTCAACGGAGGTGGCTTTTTTGATTATCTCACTTCCCACTGCCGACAAATTTATCTGTTGCTCCATACGTTTGGCTTTATATACCGCATCTATCATCTCCTTGTTTTCCGGAGTTTCTTCTGGCGCATTGTCTGCCTTAGCTATTGATTCCTTTAAGGCGGTCAGTTCATTGTATAACCTTATGCTTTCATCCCACCTGTCTTGAATGATACGGTCAGCCTCACGCAGCGCCTCCTCCTGATGAAGCCTAATCCTTGTGCGCCACAATTTAAAAGCCAAGATGGATGAGGCTGTAATTAAGATAAGGATAGACAAAGCGACACTTAGCCACGAGATGACATTCCTTTTCCTCCGGTTCTCCTCTTTAAGCAAATTGTTCTCCCTCTCACTCTCCGAATAGTCATAGATAGCCTCCATCTCAGCAAGAGCCTCCGCAGCTTCGATATTATTTATTTCAGAAGATAAATCCTTAAAGAGCTTTGTGTAATAGAGACTTTTATCCGGGTTTCCCTCTTCAAGATATATTTGAGACAGATTCTCTGCAGCTTTCCTACGTGTGTAAATATTCTTTTCGGAAAGAAGTTTAATGGATCTATCTTTGACCGTTGTGTTTTCACCTTTGTGTAGGTCTAATTTATTAAGAATTGTCAAAAGAGTAGAATATTTAATAGAATCTTGATGTATGCCACTATGTTTAAAAATGGAATCCGCTTTATCATACTCGCCCTGTTTTATCAAAAAAGATAATATCTGAGACGTATATAACTCTTTTCGATAGGTACTATGGGATAATGGCTTATAATTACTGAGTTCCTCATATATTTTAAGGGCTGAATCCGGTTCATTGAGTCCTCTAAAGGCATAAGCTATGTTTAATTTGGTATCATTCGCTTCATCAATGTTACCAAGTTCTATTTCACAATCATATTCTTTACGCGAATGCTTAAGAGCTGACTTATATAAACCATTTACTATTAAGATACCGGCTATTTGAGCATGAATATAACTCTGCATATCTAAGTCTTCATAATCCTTTTGAGCTTCTAATGCCTTATGAAAATACGCTAATGCCTTAGGTCTATTGTTCAATTCGGCATTCACTCGTCCTGCATAGTAATATACCATAGAATGACGTTCCGGATAATGCTTACCTTCAATGTAATACTCTATCACCTTGTTGATAAGGGAGTCATTTTTCATAAAGTCTCCAATCTTATCTTTTGCTCGAATCCACAGCAGATTTGTCAGAGCCTCGTCCGCCCGGCTTTTATCACTTAGCAGTTGGATAGAATCAAGTATCACCAACGCTTTTTGGTATTCTTCGGCATTGATGAGATTCTCGGCTTCGTCCAATCTATGTTGCACCCGGCTCCTTGAGCTGCAACCGATGAGCAGGAAGCATAGGATGATAAGGAGAGAATAAGCAGCAGGTCTCATGCATCAATCAGTTAACGAGGTTATAAAAATCTGGGGCAAAGATACTACAAAATACAGTCTGTTACAAACGCTGAGTTTCCGATTGAGCGAAATAACATATAAATCCTCCAATTATGCTGATATATCCACCTTCCTAACCAATACATCCGCATTTGGGAAGCTATGTGTTTCTATCCTTAGTCAAAAGTCATTTTGTTGATAGTTAATCTGTTGTAAAATGTGAATTTTTGTGAATCGAAAAATTTTGCAAAGATTCCCAATCTCTGTAACTTTGGCGGACAAAAACGATTTCCTATGAACCTTAAAGCATTTCTAATTTCATTAATGGTGTTTGCCGGTGTAGCTACTTTATACGCCGAAAACTATCACAAGACTGTGACAGTCGCTCCTGACAAATCTCTGGCTTCCCAGATTCAGGACAATGAACGTTCCAAGATTACCTCTCTGGAGATTAAGAGTGTTGACAATAACTATACCTTGTCAGCATCGGACTGTGACTATCTCATAGAATGGTGTAACAACGATTCATGTGCCATCATTGAATTGTCTCTTCCTTGGCAGGATGTACCCTTGAACGGGAATCAGTTGGCAATGAAATCAGTGGAAAAAATCACATACGACTTTTTCTCTTTCTTAGGAGAACAGTCGTTTAATAATTGTCCTAATCTGAAGGAAGTGGTGTTTAAAGGCTCGATAGGGCACATTGATGGAGAGGTCTTCAACAACTGTCCCCAGCTCAAGACAATACGTTTTGAAGGTCCGGTATTTTCAACCGGCGGTCCACAATTGGCAGAAAATTGTCCGGAACTTGAAAATATTTATGTGGATGGTATTATCTACAATAATCGTCTGGGGGAGGCAGTGAATTGTCCTAAGTTTAAGGGATATGATGTGTCAGGTATAGTAGTTCAAAGTATCACAGATGCCCTTCCTGCTACACCGCGCTCTGCATATTCCTCTTATGGAAAGCTTGCACCACAAGTCGAGGGATCTCTATTTTGGATAGACAGAATAGCTAATGCCAGAAATAAATGGCATCAGCTCATTGGCGTGAAACAATCGGACAATGCTATTGATATAGCAGAAGCTATAGGACACGGAGATTTGGCAGTTAAGATTGATTCCGTGAGAAATAGGCGTCTAAAAGAGGGTAAGGACTCTTATATTGAGCTGTTGAAGACTTCCGGAAAATATGGAAAAGATTTTCGTTATGCTCCTGCAAGTGATCCATTGCTTACCCGTACCCGCGAATATTTCAATCTCGACAGTGTGGCAGGGAATGGCGATGACATTTCTAAAATTAAGAATCTTCTTTATTGGGTTCATGATCTCGTTCCTCATGACGGGTCTGTAGGTTTGCCCAAATGTAAATTTAATTTACCTGACCTTTACGAATATGCTAAGGAGAACCAAAGGGGATATAATTGTCGCCTTATGGCTATGATGTTGACTGAGGCATTATTGGCTGAAGGCATACCGGCACGTTATCTTACTTGTGAACCAAAAGTTTATGACCTTGATCCAGATTGTCATGTCATCACGGTGGCTTGGAGTGACTCACTCGGTAAATGGGTGTGGGTCGATCCCTCTTTTGCAGCTTATGTCACCGATGAAAACGGACTGATGTTGCATCCCGGTGAGGTGCGCGAACGCCTTATTACCGGTGCACCTCTTGTACTTAACGAAGATGCCAACTGGAATCATAAGAGTAAACAGACTAAGGAATGGTATTTGGAAGACTATATGGCAAAGAACCTCTTTCTCCTATCAGCTAATACCATAAATCAGTCAGAACCGGAAGGACGGTCAGATCATATTCAGGGGCTTGATTTGACATTGGTACCCGAAGGGTTTATATATAACAACGGTATACCTATTACAGATGCCGAGTTCTTCTGGCAAGCTCCGCGTTAACTTCAACCCAATAGTCAACAGAAGAGATTAAGTTACAGATAGTAAATAGAAGTATTAACTATGGGTAGATGAAGCATCTCAGCCATAGTTAATACCTTTGTATGCTCACTGCATCATAGAGAAGCTACGAAGTTACGGAAGTTTGCGAGATCAAGGGTCTCAAGGCTATCCGAGGTCTCTGCTTCTTTCATAGCAGCTAATGTTGTCTTGTTCGGGTGTCCGGTCACAAAGGCCATTAATGCACTTTCCACAAAGTTATTAATATCTTATACCTTTCCTTATAATGATTGGATGTAGTCGGGTGGAAGCCCGGTAGCTTTGGCGATACTGTCAATATCCATTCCTATGCTAAGGAGATTACGGGCTATCTCAACACGTTCTTGAATGCGTCCTTCCTCGCGTCCCTGCACAAGTCCTTCCTCGCGTCCTTGCACGAGTCCTTCCTCACGTCCTTCTATGAAACCTTCTTCGCGTCCTTCTTCTTTAGCATTGTCGAGCACATCGTTCTGAACCATAATATTGTCGATATGGCGATCATAGGCATCGCGCTCCTCCTTCGACATCTTGAGATACTGAAGCTTCTTCCGGGCTGCCTGTAGCCCGGGAGCGGTGGTGTCGTCCTTTATGCGCCCTGTCTTCAGGTATTCCATCCACTCGTCGAGGGCGTTCATAGGTATCTTATCAAACTTGTTGACCTTCACCAGAAAGTACTCCGGGAATACCTTTTCAGGCAGTATCGGGATTATCTCATTGCGTACCTTCTGCTTCACCACCAATTCTGTACCGGTGTTGATGCCCGTGAACTTCGTCTGCCCCACATACACATAATCGTCTCCCGTACCAAAATCGCAGTACAGGATACTGATGGAATACACCTTCTTAACCTTGTCATACTTAT
>CAMWIF010000012.1 GCA_947174225.1 uncultured Porphyromonadaceae bacterium
TATGAGGATAAGTCCTCTTACTATCTGATGGCAGGATGGTCAAACAAAAATTGGAATGTCCGGCTTACAGCTAACAATTTCGCTCGTTGGAACTGGACCAGCCATAAACAGTGGCTCACCTCCGAATACTACGACCAATCAACTATCTATCAGGATATAAATCGACATGCTAAATTTAGTCTGTCGCTCACCTATACATTCAATTATGGAAAGAAACTGCGTGACGAAGATGAGTTAAGCATACGCAATGCCTCCTCTTCCGGCATCTTGAAGCAGTAAAAAATACTTTGTAATTTAGATAGTTGTAAGAAAGTGGGTGCAGCCTCAAATCAAGCTACACCCACTTTTAGATTTTCTACAAATTAAGGCAAAATTTACTTGCCGTCACGAATTTCCACACGACGTATCTTACCGCTTATCGTCTTTGGCAATTCTTTTACAAATTCCACAATACGAGGATATTTATACGGGGCGGTCACACGCTTCACGTGATTCTGTATCTCCTTTATGAGCACTTCCGGCTCATCCTTAGCACGCTGCTCATAATCCTTGGCAAGAACTATGGTAGCCTTCACAACCTGTCCTCGTATCTCATCGGGCACACCGGTGATGGCACACTCCACTACGGCAGGATGCGTCATCAAGGCACTCTCTACTTCAAAGGGACCAATACGATAACCTGAAGATTTGATTACGTCGTCCATTCGTCCGACAAACCAGTAATAACCATCCTCATCACGCCAAGCCACGTCGCCTGTGTGATAGATACCATTGCTATAAGCCTCTTTGGTAAGCTCCGGATCGTGCAGATACTCCTTGAAAAGACCCAACGGTTTGTGGCCGTTATGTGTCCTTACGATAATCTCTCCGTGCTCACCATCCTCTACACTGCGACCTTCGGCATTAACAAGGTCAATGTCATATTCCGGACCTTTCCTGCCCATCGAACCCGGTTTCGGCTCAAGCCACGGATAAGTAGCGATAGTAAGTGTGGTCTCTGTCTGACCGAAACCCTCCATAAGTTTGATGCCTGTGAGGGCAAGCCACTCCTCATATACACTCGGATTCAATGCCTCACCGGCAATTGTGCAGTATTTCAATGTAGAAAGGTCAAACTTGCTCAAATCTTCACGGATAAGGAAGCGGAACACTGTGGGAGGAGCGCAGAATGATGTGATTCCGAAATCATTGATCTTATGAAGCACATCCACCGGCTCGAATTTCTCGAAATCATATACAAACACATTCGCTCCGGCAATCCACTGTCCGTACAGCTTTCCCCATACTGCCTTACCCCAGCCGGTGTCGGCGAGTGTGAGATGTAAACTATCCTCATTCACGTTATGCCAATAGGAAGCAGTGATAATGTGACCTAACGGATAAGTGAAATCGTGTGCCACCATTTTCGGCTGACCTGTTGTGCCCGAAGTAAAATAAAGCAACGATACATCGTCATTAGTGTTGGCTATCTCCGAGCGTACGAAAGGTGCAGCCTCCTCAATGCACTTGTTGAAATCATACCAACCCTCCGGCACAATCGGACCTGTAGAAATAAGTGCCTTTACCGAAGGACACTCAGGCATCGCCGCGTTGATATGGTCAACCACAATCTTATCACCAACCGCAACAATAGCTTTGATGTCGGCTTTCTGACATCTGTATTTCACATCTTTCTCCGTGAGAAGATGAGTTGCAGGAATGACAGTTGCCCCAAGTTTATGGAGAGCAATGATGGAAAACCAGAACTGATAGTGACGTTTGAGAATAAGCATCACCATATCGCCACGTCCTATTCCGAGCGACTGGAAAAAGGAGGCTGTCTTATCACTCTCCCTCTTTATATCGGCAAATGTAAACTGGATTTTCTCCCCTTTGTCATTGGTCCAAAGCAGTGCATTGCGGTCAGGCTCCTTCTCTGCCCAGACATCCACCACGTCATAACCGAAATTGAAGTTTTCCGGTACATTCACATGGAAATTCTCCATGAAGTCCTCATAGGAGTCGAACTTTGTCTTATCAAGAAATTTCTCAAGCATATTCTTTATAATCGTCAATCTTCCTCAGATTGATAAGTCTCGTTTTTAAGATATTATAGCCAACATTTTCACTCTCTTACCGTCAAGCGCTCTCATGCCGTGAGGTTTCTTGGCATCAAACATTATGCTGTCGCCCTCATGGAGCACATTCACCTTCCCGGCTACTGTTATTTCGAGAGTACCTTCCACTACATAGTTGAACTCCTGTCCCTCATGTGTATTAAGAGCTTTTGGGGCTTCATCCTCGTGCGGCTCGACAGTCACCATAAAGGGAGCCATCACACGGTGCTGGAAACCGGCAGCAAGATCCTGATAACTGTATGCCCCGGTGCGCTCTACCTTTATACCTTTCCCGGCACGGGTGATATAGTAGGAATGCATTGTCGGTTCGCTTCCGAACATCAGGGCTGTCATCTCCACACCATATGCAGCGGAGAGTTCGTGAAGGAAGCTCACAGGAATGTCAACCTGTCCGCTTTCATACTCGGCAAGAACGTGAACCGGAACACCACACTGTTCGGCAACCTCCTCCATACTCAGGTCGAGGGCATCTCGCAACCCGACGATACGCTCGGCAATCTGTTGTATAAAATCCATATATAATTCTGTTAAAGTTAGTCGAAAACTTAAATTATGAAAAATCCTTTTATCCCTAATTAACCACATTAACCGGCTTCCCCTCAATAAACCGTGCTACATTCTCCACCGCTATCTCCATAAGACGCTGCCTCGCCTCCACAGTAGCCCAACCAAGATGCGGCGTGATGTAGCAATTTCGTGCATAAAGCAACGGATTATCAATTGGAGGTGGTTCACTTGAAAGCACATCCAATCCTGCTCCCTTCAACTCACCCTTATTAAGTGCATTCGCCAACGCAGCTTCATCTACAAGGGGCCCTCTACCTGTATTAATAAGGATAGCTGTCGGCTTCATCTTGGCAAGCGACTCAGCACTAATCATATGGCGTGTAGACTCCGTAAGTGGACAATGCAGCGACACCACATCGCTCTTTTCCAGCAGCTCATCAAGCGACGATGCCTTCGCCACACCGTCAGGCAACACCTCTACCCTCTTTGATGTCAATGCCAACACCTTCATTCCGAATGCCAAAGCAATACGAGCCACACTCTGCCCAATGTTTCCAAGTCCGACGATTCCGAAGGTCTTACCTGCCAACTCAATCAACGGCGCGTCCCAATAACAGAAATCAGCCGATCTGCTCCACCGGCCGCTGCGATTATCAGCCGTATAATGCTCCACATTATTTGTTATGGCAAAGAGTAGCGAGAACACCATCTGAGCTACAGACGCAGTGCTATAAGCCGGAATGTTCGTAACGACAATGCCTTTCTCCTTAGCTGCCTCAGTATCCACCACATTATACCCTGTAGCCAATACACCGATATATCTTAGCTTCGGCAACTGCTCAATCACCTTTCTGTCAAGAACGGTCTTATTCGTAAGAAGAACCTCCGAATCGGCTGCTCTCTCAATCACATCCTCCTTCGCAGTGCGGTCATACACCGTCACCTCGCCCAACTTCTCCAGCTCCTCCCAAGAGAGATCCCCCGGATTCATCCCATACCCATCCAAAACAGTTATCTTCATCTCCTACCAAGTTAAACTGACAATTACTTTATTAAACTGACAATTACTTTGAGGCATCCTTAAAAGAACTCTCCTTGAAGATTTTCTCCATCGCCTCAATTTGGGTCTTACAAGATTTCGTTATGCTGATGGTATCTCCCGCTATCTTTATCAGATCGGAAATCTCCAATGGCTGTGCTGTGCCATCTTTCTTATCCAAAGACTTCAAGAAACACCCCTCCACAGCCTCATTCACTACTGCCTCAATATCCGCACCGTTAAAGCCTTTTGTCTTTTCAATGAGTGTCTTAAAACTTGAATGGTTCTTAATCTTCTCCCAATCGGCACTGCGCTTCTTCTTTTTGGCTATATGCACCTCAAAAATCTTCTTTCTCTCATCGTCGTTGGGAAGATTCACACAGAAGATCTCATCAAAACGTCCTTTACGCTTCAGTTCCGGAGGCAGGTTTGAAGCATTGTTAGCTGTAGCTATCACATATACACCGCTGGTCTTATCCTGAAGCCACGAGAGGAAATAACCGAACATACGAGTCATTGAGTCATTGTTGCCCCCAATACCGGAAAAACCTTTCTCAATCTCATCAATCCAAAGCACACACGGAGCCGCTGCCTCAGCAATCATTATCGCCTTACGAAGATTCTCCTCACTCTGACCCAAGTATTTACCCATCAAGCTACCCATATCCATCTTCAGGAGTGGCACATCAAAGAGTGCGGAAGTAGCCTTGGCACATAAAGATTTACCACAGCCCGGCATACCGACTATGAACACTCCTTTCGGCACACTAACACCGAATTTCATAGCATCGGTCAACTTCTCCATTACCTTCGACTTCTGTTTAAGGTAACTCTTAAGCGTTTCCAAGCCGCCAATGTCCTCAATTCTTTCAGGAGTATCAATCAGATCAAGCACACCTGAATTTCTTACCATCTGCTTCTTGCGTACAAGGATCATATCCTTATCCTCAGCACTGAGTGTACCATTACTTGACATCGCTATATCAAGCATACGGTCAATCTCAAAAGCTGTAAGACCTTTCAAAGTAGGCAGCAATTTCTCAGCATCTGCTTCGGTAAACTTACTCTTATCATAGTTATTTATCTCTATATGCTCATCAATCAACCGCTTAATCTCGGTATCGTCAGGGAAAGGAATATCAAGGCGTGAGATATACTTCTCAATCTCCGGCGGTGTATAACTTTGGCTATCAACAATGATTATAGTCGTATTATACGTTGGGTCATAAAGTCGTCTTTGAGCTATCAGTTCCAAAAGTGTTGTCACCTTCGGATCGTCATACTGAGAATGTATCTCCTTAAGCACTAAATATTGATCTCCATCAAAATATTCATAATACTTCTCGGAAAGAAAATTACTCAGACTTTGATCATCCACCATACCGGCAGGTTCTTTATTTGTAAAATCTATGGTAGCAGTTCCCGGATTCCATTCGACAATCGACGCATGCTTTCCTACTGTCCGACTTATAATATCATCAACACGAACAAAATCATAGTCATTCACAAAGATGATTGGAGAATTCACATCAATCATCTTCGACAACATCTTCTCAACCTTATTCCCCATAATCAAAACTCTAAAATATGTTCTGCAACAAATCTCATCTTCTCCACATCGTTAAGCCCTATAAATTCATATTCGAGACTATTGTGTGGTTGAACTGTGCCAGCGTATAATTGTGCAGGTCTATATCTTTGTTCTACCAGTTCATTTAAATAATTTTTTTTGAGTTCATTTAAATAACGTTTTTTGAGTTCTTTCTCAGCCATTCCTTCTACCTCACCAAAACTCAGTACACTTATAAATAAAGCACATTGTAGTATGGCCTTATTAGGTTCTGTGGTCACTTTATCCAATTCACGCTTTAGAGATTTATAAATATATATAGGAATCTTAGTTAACTCTTTTTTTCCTCCAAGCACGTTTAGATTACCTCTAAGAGATTTCAATTCTATCTGTGCATTATGGGTTTTATCTTCCAAGTTTCCCATTGCACAATAACATAAATAAACATATATAAATAAAGACAAAAGGTTATTAAATAGCTTGGTTGTTGAGTTACAATAAAATTGATTCGAGAATCTTCTTAATATTTCACACATTTCTCCCCAGTTAGAACGAAATATTATTGAAGACGGTTGTAAGCCCGAAAATGTAACTGTTATTATATAATCAGATGTTTGTGACGACGAAAAGTATCCCTTATGTATTCTTGAAGCAAATTTACATACATTATCTCTAAACAACTCTGCCGCCGACAAATCCTCTGCTTTTAACTTTTGTGTTAAAGGTTTCGTATTCGCATCTACCAAAAGAGGAGCTACTATTTCTTCTAATTCCTTTTTGCGATAGTTTATGATGTCTGTAGCTGTAATTTGCTCAACTACATTACTGAGTATCTTACTTGTCTTATGAGAGTCTATTTGAGTTATATCCCATTCCTTACAAATCTGTGCTAATAGAAGGTTATAGTTATTTTTAGACTTTTCTAAATCTTCCTCATCGTTTTTTGAAGAAGAATATGATTGCATAGTATTAAAATATAAATCCTTTAATTGCTCAAATTTAGGTTTTAGACGTAAAAAGAAATAGTTATTTATAAAAACCAATGTATCCTTATCTTTTCTTCTTTTAGCATCTTCCACTATTTTCTTTGCGTTAACTACGGAGATAGAATAAGTTTCAACAGGTAAAGGTTTTATGTGATCTAATAACAATTTAAAATTAGTAGGTTCAGTATTATACCATTCCATTAGGACGGTTTCTAAATTATCCCCTACATCGTTTTTTTCGAAGAAAATTTTTATACATTCTTCATATCTCTCAACAATATTGTTTTTCTCCTCGATATTTTTCATTGCATCCAATAAATCTTCCCTGCGAATCTGTCTTAGCCAATTCTTCAATCCTCCATTCTCATATAGCTTTAAAACTTCTTCGACATCGAAACATCTTCGCAAGCTGTCAAGGGAAGAGTGTTCCTCTCCCCCAACAGATAATTTAATCCTTACAGGACGCGCTTTAGGGTATAGTTTCATATACAATTAACCAAATAAGAAATTCCAAATCTTTTTACCGATCTTCTTTACACCACTCACAACCTTTACTACAGTCTTTGCCACATTGGCAATTACTTCTACTCCTTTACGAACAACCGTCTTAACAGCTTTCGTCACATAAGGTACCACAGCTTTTACCACCGGAGCAATCACCTTAACAGGTGGAAAAACTTTTGTCACGGCATTGACAACCACATCGGCTACTATAGGCATTCCCTTCTCAATCACCTTATCTGTGAAAGTCACTACACGCGCAGATGTACGATCAATGAACTCCTCAGCAGCCTTAGTACTACTCAGTCTCCCTTTACCGTACTGATAAGCTACTTTCATTCGAGTCATACCCTCATCCACAGTCGACGCTAATTCCATTGGTGTCTTTGCAGCGATTGGAGTTGCAATCCCTCTTTTCTTTGCTATAGCGACTGCCACTGCCATAGTCTTCTTAACACTTGTGTCAACCGTAGAGCGCAAGGGTGAGTCAAGATACCTATTTAAAAACGGTGATTCCTTACGTGTCGGAATCTCTTCTATCTTATTCAACCTTTTGCCCAACAATACGGAAGTAAGCGAGGCTGAAGTTTGAAAATTCCTTACAACCGGTCGAAAAAAATTGAAAATCCTACTGAAAAATCCCATAACTCACCTCCTTTTATTTTGTTGACTTATTTATATCCTCCTCAACGGTTTTAGCACTCTCCTCAACTTCGGATACCTTATCACTCTTTTCCGATTGTTCATCTTCATTTGCCATTACCTCGGCAGCTTTAAACTCCTCGTCAACCACAATGTTAGTACCCTTTTCAATAGCTTTCATAACTGTATCAACTTCCTCTTCCGAGCGGCCTTCAAGCATCTTGTCAAACTGCTTTGCAAGCCATTCCTGGCGACCAACGCCATCCTCCTTGGCACGTTGCAAATCCTCATACTTCTCAGCGGAAGCGTCAAGCAGTTCGAAAGTTTCTCCTACAAAACCTTTCTCTTCCTCATTGAAGCCCTCTTCTTTCATCAGCTTATTCAAAGCCTCCTCAATCTGTGAATCGTCAAGACCTTCACATGCTTGCAAGCCCTTACCAAGTATATCTTCAAAACTTTCCATATTTCTTACATTAATTATATTTAGCAAATTTAAAACTTTTTTCTCACTCTAACAAATTATTGTAACATAATTAGCCATAAAAACCACTGACATTTAGCCATATGAAAAAAAGTTTGAATAGCTTCGCAATACCTTTAAATCATTAAATCCACTATACGTATAGCCTCAACATACTATAAGACACTGCCATCGTTATGGCATTTCAATGAAAATCTACCTTCTTTATCTCCCAGTCTTCGATGCAGCGCGTTTTGGAAGAGAAAGAGGCTCCAATCAAAAATACTTTGCGCGAATCTGTCTGATATTTCCGCGCATAATGCCTATCCTCGATCTGCTCAATAGCCTCACGTGCTGTATGGTCATACTTCAGCTCCACTATATAAATATAATCTTCTGTACAAACCTCTATATCTATACGACCTTCCGAAGTATGAGACTCAGCCTTCGTATCGAGACCAATAATGTCCATCAGAAGAAAGAAAGCATTGTGGAAGTTATTCTCATTCTCAATTCTAAGCGAATAGTCAATCCCTGCAAAATAGGCTTGCAAAGCTTTCATAGCATCTTCCGGTCTGCCAAGGATAAAACTGTCTATCAAATCACTGATCACTTCCTTTGGTTTAAGAGCTTTGGATTTCTGATATAGCGGTAATAATTCATTGAAAAAACCCTCTTTCACCTCACGATTGGGAATACCAAGCTTGAATTTGCGTAGCTTATTGTTATAATTCTTAATGGTGAGGTAGCCCGTTTGATATAACAACGCAATCGGATTGGGATCAAGCAAATCAAGTCCTTGAAGGTCGCGCAACGAACAGTGAGTGTCAAAAACCTTTTCCAGATCGGCATTTATCCTTTTGAGAGCCTCAGCTACGATTGTGGGCTTGCCTGTCTCGTTCCAATAGTTACCAATTTCAGAGTCATCCATAGCGTTGAGAACCGACCACGGATTGTAAATATCGCTACCCATTCGAGCAAACCTATATCCATCGTAATTCTGTTTGAGTAGATCGCAAGCTTCCTGATAGTCGATGTCTTCAGCCGTAGCCAAATTTTCTATTCCCTCTTTGAAATTATCAAGCAGCTCTTTCTCCGTTATACCGCAAATATCAGCATATTCGTTAGAGAATGTTATATCTTTGAGATTGTTGAGGTCAGAGAATACACTGAGTTTGCTGAATCTGCTGACCCCCGTCAAGAACACAAGCCGAATATGCTCTGCACTGCTTTTGAAGTTGGAATAGATAGCAGCCAACTTCGAGCGGTAATGCTCAAAGTTGGCACTTTCGTTGAGATTCCCAACTAATGGTTTGTCATACTCATCCACGAGAATCACCACTTGCCGTCCAGTTTTCTTATGAGCAGCCTCAATGATATTACTGAATCTTATTGACAAATCCTGAGATATAAAATTGATATCATACAGCTTCTCCCATTTTCTGAACATATTGTCTGCTACACGGTCAAGTAATCCAGGGCGGGCATATCTTTCCTGATTAAGATCAAAATATAGTAGCGGATATTTCTGCCAATCATGGTCAATAGAGTCGATATAAAGTCCCTCAAACAACTCCTTATTACCCTCGAAGAAGTAGCGCAATGTTGAGAGGAAGAGACTTTTACCGAACCGTCGTGGACGAGCGAGGAAATAATATTTACTTCCCGATGTAACCAGCTTTTCTATATATTGCGTCTTATCGACGTAAATACATCCTACCTGTCGCAAGGACTTGAAATCCTGCTCCCCGATACCATATTTTACTATCTCTCTCATACTGCTTCTCCCTAATTATTTTATAGTTGCGCTTCGGGAACCTGTATAGTGCTCTATTGGTTCACATACCATTCCCTCAAACATACCGTGCATTTTTCTGACCGGCTGGTATGAAAAATTCGGTTCAGCAACAAGGGTTTGAGGCAATATAGCATCAATTTGATTGAACAATCGCATAATCGCACGTCCAATAGCCCAAGCTAAATTTACAGGAACTGCATTCCCAATCTGTTTGTATTGTGCCGAAAGAGACCCACAAAATTGCCAATTGTCGGGGAATGTCTGAATACGAGCATACTCACGGACAGTCAATGGTCTGGTTTCTATCGGATGGCATCTCTCTGTCTGTTTCTGAGCAGGTGCACAGGTAAGAGTCAGACTTGCCTCATCCATAGAGAGGCGGCGTGCCATTCCTGTTTTACCTCCTCCAAGATGATAACTACCTTTCATATATTCTTTGGCGATCTCTTCAGGGAGGTCTCTCCAATCTCCACCCTCCGGCACAAGTTTCATTACCCGTTCCTTTGCAGGCGGGTATTTCTGGCCTTCACTTTTAGGAACGTCACAGTCGTAAAGGTCACCATAAAAAAAGGCATCTCGAAGTGTCCGGATATTTCCACATACCGATGGCCATTTGAAATCAACAAGTGGAGCGATGTCATTTCGAATTGCAACAAGGATAAGTCGCTCTCTCTTTTGAGGAACATTATAAAGAATGGCGCGAAGCACTCGAGGCTCAATCAGAGTATAGCCCAGTTCCGCAATAACAGATTTAATGGTCTCAATGGTTCGTCCGTTATCATGTTCTAACAGGCCTTTTACATTCTCAGCCATAAAAACTTTTGGTTGTATTTCTTTTACAGCACGAGCCAATTCAAAGAAAAGGGTACCTCGAGTTTCTTCAAATCCCAAACGTTTTCCGGCATAAGAAAACGCTTGACAAGGGAAACCACCGGTCAATAAGTCAACTTTACCATAATACGGAGTAAAATCAACATCATGAACGTCACCCTGCACCACATTCCACTCCGGCATATTCTTTCGAAGTGTCGCACAGGCATCCTTGTCAAACTCATTAAGGAGCAGATGTTTGAACCCTGCCTTGTACATACCTAATGCGAGTCCGCCTCCACCTGCAAAGAGTTCGATTGATGTAAAATTTCTTCGTGGCACAACCACACTTTCTTCAGTCCAGGTACTTTTCAACATAGCTGAAATTTCAGGGAATGAAGAAAGTTCCGAAGCAATGAGATATTTTTTATTATCATTGTCAAGATGGATAACACATTTACCGTTGGCAATCCATTTGTCAACAGTGGCACGAGAAACGCCTATAATGTCAGCGAAATTATTCAGCGATATGTGTGTATCCTGAGTCATTTGTCATTAAGTTTATCAAAACCATCGTATGTCTTAAAAGCGAGGAGATACAGACTGGTGAGAATGTCTGCATGGTCTTTTACGAGTTCTTCATATACGGTGTTTTTAAGAGCGAGACCGGGGTTATCCTTAACTACGTCCTCAATAATTTGAGGGAGAGCAGCACACAACTTATAGAAGGCATCCTCCACACCAAACACAAGGGCATAGAACTTATCCATTGACATCCTACGGATTTTCTTGTGCTCACGGGGTCTGCCATCAAGTGAAACTCTCCAAGCTTCGTCACGGGAACGTTTGGAAATAACTTCGACAAGGTAGCATGTAGCTTCATCATCGTCTAATAGCTTTCCCTGCATCTTCATATAAGTTTTCTGAGATGATGCTGAATTCATAGTATTATGCTTATTCTTCATCTCAACATAGATGTGAAGCTTATCATTCTCTACATCGAAACCGACAGGGGGAACAACCCACCCGTTACCGGCATAGTGGAAAAGATTTTGATGAAAATATCCAATACGGTTGGTGTTAGACTTATCTATCTGACGGAAACATTCATCTTCGACAGCTTGTTGAATCGTCTTGCCGTAAACTTTAGCATCAAAAGTCAGTTTAATCGGATCAATGATATTTTCATTAAACTGATTAAGAGTGATTTCACGTCTATAAGCCTCTACAGTCTTTTTGACGTGTTCATATATATCCTCATCAGAAATGAAACCGAGATCGTATTTATGCATCACAATTATAGTTACTTACATTAAAGCGGTGCTTTGCCTGCGCAAACGCATTTAGATGCAAAGTTACAAAAAAATCTGAAATATCTCCTCTCCCCGTCGGGTTTTTATCCCCTCTCGAAAGACAGAAACATATAAAATTGCTCCAAACAACTTAAAATCATAACTTTTAACCCAATCAGTAAAAACGAAAGACGTATATCTTCAATTAAGTATTATCATTTGAGGTGCTGAATCTATAACTCAAAACGTTAGATTATGATAAGTTTTTCATTGAGTATTAAAACGAAATCCTAAACACTCGTGTACTTCATTATTTTTTGATAGCAGTTCCAATACTATTGAAATAATTCTCTACCATATGTAGGGTGAGCCTGCTTAATATCGGGAAAATTGATTAACTTTGTCTATTCAATCAAGTTCAAAAAGATAAAGTGATTATGAAAATATTTCCTACTCTCATATTCTCTCTTCTGGCGAGTGTGCCTCTCCTGAGCGCAGCGCAACCGGGTCAGACTTCGCGTTATGCTCGACCGATAAGACACGATGTACCTCGCGATTCAATTATTCTCAGTGACCCGGCTGTTATCGCCGACCCTGAAACCGACACTTACTATATGACCGGTACCTCAGGCGTGTTATGGAAAAGTCAGGATCTTGACAGATGGGAGGGTCCATATATAGTGGCTCAACCCGATACCACCTCATGGATGGGCAAAGACCCGCAGATTTGGGCTACCGAGATTCATAAGTATAATGATAAATACTACTATTTCGCCACCTTCACAAATGATGGCATAATCATAGAAACGAATCAGGAGGGTCAGATTCCACGTCGTGCCTCCCATATACTTGTGGCTGATAACCCAGAAGGACCCTACCGCCCTGTTTCATCTGCTGATTATCTACCTGCTGACCGTCCTACTCTCGACGGCACATTATGGATAGAGGATGGTCATCCCTATATGATATTCTGCGGAGAATGGCTACATAATCAGAACGGAACAATGGAAGCCATACTGCTCTCAGACGATATGGCTTCATCAATTGGAGAGCCTTTTCTACTTTTCCGTGCTTCCGACTCGCCATGGAGCCGCGAAAGACGTAGCAACGGAGAGATCTCATTCAACCGTGTTACAGATGGTCCTTGGCTTTTCCGTACAGATACCGGCAAACTCGGAATGTTGTGGACCTCATGGATATTAGGTGACTATACCATGGGAGTTGCGTATTCTGAAAGTGGCACTCTGAAAGGTCCCTGGATTCAGGAGCCGGAACCTATCACACCGCCCAACCATGGACACGGCATGATATTTACCGATCTTAACGGACGTTATATCCTCTCAGCACACAGCCATTCCGACGTAAATGGCAGATACATCCGTCGCCCTGTCTTCTGGGAAGTAGACCTCTCCGGCGACAAATTGAAGATAGTCAAAAAACTTACAGACTAAGAAATTCATTTTCGGCAAAAGTTTCGAGTATACCCGTAAAGAATCCGATAAAACGACAAAAGTTTCAAGGTATACCCGAAACTTTTAAACTATTCTACACTGCTTCTGCCATTCTATACCTGTCTCAGTCTTTCACTACGGGTAAACCTGCCTTCTCCCAACCAAGTATGCCGCCGTCAAGATCCATTACAGTATACCCGTCTTTAGCAAGCATTTCACCCGCTAAAAGTGAACGACGCCCACTACGGCAATACACGTAGATTGGCTTGTCTTTTTCAAGCTGATTTGAAACCTCTGCCTGGAAATCAGGTTCCTGCACATCAATATTTAAAGCACCCTGAAGATGACCCTCTGCATATTCCTCAGCAGAGCGCACGTCAAGCAGCTGCACATTACCTTTTTCTAATCCATTCTCAAAAATTACCGGAGAGACCGTCTCAAGTTTCCCCACCGGTTGGGAAGCCTTAGTTGTGGAACTGCATGACATGGTTAATAGTGTTATCAACATTACTCCCAACAGAGCAATAGACTTTAGGTTAATTTTATTCATGTGATTTTTTATAACGATAGAATCTCTCATACCACAAAGTTAGGAAAAAAAATTAAATTGGTAACTCGTCAACATAAAAAATATGTATCCGCGCTACCAATTTAATTTTATCTGTAGACCTAAGCGATGGTCAGGTTTACCCTATCTGTTTCTTACTTAGCTATTATATCACAATGCCGTAGGAATTATTCTATCACAATGTCATAATGCTCCAAGAAATCCATTGTCTTTGCAATGTATTCTTGCATAACAACATCATCTTCCACGAAGGGCACCACCTTGCGATAGTCGGTCATAACCTTCTCAATCATTGGCGATGATTTGAGCGGACGACGGAAATCTATGCCTTGGGCAGCGTTCATAAGTTCTATGGCAGCGATAATCTTAAGATTATCAACTATCTTATGAAGCTTTGTGGCGGAGTTGGCACCCATCGACACCAAGTCTTCCTGACCGTTGGAGCTTACGATGGAATCGCAGGACGCTGGCCAAGCGTACATCTTGTTCTGGCTTACTACCGAAGCGGCAGCATACTGCGGAATCATGAATCCTGAGTTGAGACCCGGCTTAGCCACAAGAAATTCCGGTAAGCCACGCTTACCATCAATGAGTTGAGCCACACGACGCTCTGAGATATTGCCAAGCTCATGGAGCGCCACGCCCATATAGTCAAACACAAGGGCTATAGGCTCGCCATGGAAATTGCCACCGCTCACAACCAAGTCATCATCAGGGAAGACGGTGGGATTATCAGTGACAGAGTTAATCTCTATATGAAGAACTTCTGTGACATGGTGCATAGCATCCTTCACAGCACCATGTACCTGCGGAATGCAACGGAAAGAATAAGGATCTTGCACGTGTTCCTTCTCGTGCTCTATAATCTCACTGTCTTTTAAGATACGGCGAAATACATCACCCGTCTCAATCTGTCCGGGGTGAGGACGCACTTGCTGAATACAATTCCAAAACGGCTCTATGCGTCCGTCGTATGCCTCAAGACTCATAGCTCCGAACATATCGAAACAGTTAACGAGATGCCAACCGTCTATGAGTGCCTTGATACCGTTGGAACTCATAAACTGTGTGCCGTTGAGAAGTGCCAATCCCTCTTTCGACTGCAATTTAATCGGCTCCCAGCCAAATTCATCAAGGATAGCCTTTCCAGTGTATTTCTTACCTTCATAGATAACCTCACCTTCACCGATAAGCGGAAGGAAAAGATTAGCTAAGGGTGCCAAGTCACCGGATGCACCCAATGAACCACGGTCGTAGACTATAGGATATATGCTGTAATTATAAAAATCAATTATGCGCTCCACTGTCTTAACCTGGACTCCGCTGAAACCCATCGAAAGAGCGTGGGCTTTAAGCAGAAGCATCAGCTTAACCACTATCGGAGCCACGGGAGTGCCTACACTGCAAGAATGGCTCTTCACCAGATTCTCCTGAAGGGTGGAAAGCTGGTCTTTAGAGATTGTCCTGTTGCAAAGCGAACCGAAACCGGTTGTCACACCATATATAGGCTTTGAAAGATCCTCCTCCTTCTTGTCAAGATAGTCTCGACATTTCTGGATCTTTTGTCGAGCCTCGTCAGAAAGCGTGAGACGGGCTTTACTTTTGAGAATCTTCTCAATCAGATCGTAAGTCAACAGACTTGACCCAATGGCATATGTTTCCATTCTTCCCATATCCTCAGATTATTACGGTGTTGAGAAGCGCCGCCTCCTTAATTTCAGCCTCATCATGGAGAGCCATACACTCATCCTCCAACTGAGAGGCTACCTCGCGGTCATCGAGACCGGCAAGATTGATACGCACGTTGAGGATAGCTCCAAAAGCTGCTGTGCGGGCACACATCATAGCAACGCAGCAGTCTGTGATAGCGTTTTTATTACCCTTTACGGCTATCTCCTGAATACCGTCCATAATTCCCACAGCGGTACGCGCCACCTCCAATGGCACTAAAGCCGCAGCAAGAGTGGCTTTCTGTATAGCCTCTTTACGCACGGCTTTCTCCTCATCCGTAGCTTTTGGGAGCTTAAATGCATCAAACACCACCTGATAAGCGGCGGCGTCCTCGTCGATGAAATTGACAAATTTATTACGTGCCTCCTCCATTTCGGGAGCAAGACGGAGCATATCTTCTTCTACATCGGCATATTTCTTACGACCTATGGTCAAAGCAGTCACCATCTGACCCAAAGCGGCTGCCAAGGAGCCACAAAGCGCCGACACACTTCCGCCACCGGGCACCGGATCGCTTCCGTA
This sequence comes from uncultured Porphyromonadaceae bacterium, assembly GCA_947174225.1. Taxonomy (GTDB): domain Bacteria; phylum Bacteroidota; class Bacteroidia; order Bacteroidales; family Muribaculaceae; genus Lepagella. Next base: position 15,995 of record CAMWIF010000012.1, read on the forward strand.
GGTTCTCTCAAGGAATTCGTTTATAGTAAGATCTTGCAGTTTCATAATGTTGAGTTGGTTTAGGGTTTAGGGTTTAAATTTAGGGTTTAGGGTAACTATGGGTTATGGGTTTTGAGAGACTACTCTACCGGCGTGGATAGTGGTCTTTACGCAGTTCATACCTACATAGTAAGGAAGAATATGGTAGTTATCGCAGCCGAGAATCACAACGTCTCCCCTTTTACCCGGTTCCAAGCTACCTATTTCGTGCGCCATATCGAGAGCAGCGGCACCGTGCAGAGTCAGAGCGGTTATTGTCTCCTCAATGCTCATATTCATATATATGCAGGCAAGAGCTATGGTCAAGGGAATCGAGCCTGAGAAGCAGCTTCCGGGGTTAAGATCGGTGGCAAGTGCTACA
>CAMWIF010000013.1 GCA_947174225.1 uncultured Porphyromonadaceae bacterium
GAATTTGAATGGGGAGTAGGGTCAATGAGATTTGTTTAGCAAGAATCAAAATCTCTCGGCAGGAGATGTTTAATTTACTGCAAAAGTATAAAATTTTCTCATTTACACCAAATTAGGAATTGAATTTAAGAGTCAGTGCGTATAATTTTAAAAACTTTGTTTAGCAATACAGCAGGAAAGAGCGGTGTAATTGACTTGAAATTATAAGTTTACAAATCGTTTATATCTCCTGCCGAGAGAGATTACAATCGAGGGAGATTAAGATAGAGGTTAGGTAATGTGGGAAAATGATGAAAATTTAATAATTATGTATAGGCTATTCTTGGATTCCTATATGGAAGAAATGACTTCTATGAAAGATATGCCTTCATCTTCCGAAGGAAATACGAAATTATCCAAAAAGGATACGAAGTTGTCCGAAAGTAACGCTGAGTCGGAAAATGCCGGAATCGTGGATAATCCGAAAATTTTCGGCACGTGGAAAGGAGAATTTTGCGGTGACAGGTTCATCCTGAATTTCTCTGAGGATGGCGAAATGTCAGAAATGACAGATGGAGCAGCAAGGAAGTTTGGTTATAGATTAAAGAATAATCTGCTTACTGTCAGTCCTTCAATATCCGATTTGAATTGTGTTTTAGGTGAGGAGCTTACTGTGTCATTCTTAGACAATGAATTAATGACCATAAGAGGTGATCTATGGAAGATGGAAATGGTTCGGGTTGAAGAGTTGGGTATACATCTAAAATCATAAGACAGGCATCTAAAATCATAAGAAATGAGGATTGCACGGGCACGAGATTAGTTGTAGTTTTGCAACGTGAAATTTTGGTGTCAGATGTTGAATCTTAGACGTTATATATTGCCTCTGCTCATTGCCGGCGTGCCTGTCAGTGTCTTTGCACACACTGTAGGCACTAATAATTCGTCTGCTGACAGTATCCCAACTAATCTCTCTGCTGACGGTATCACTGTCGAATGGACTTTGCTCGGCACAGATGAACCAACCGGATTGCATACCAATGGTATCGCCTCTGAAGAGTCACAATCTGTCAGCCGACAGGGGGCTGGCATGACCAAAAGAGAGGTCGTCGCCGATTCAGTTGCGATGTTAAATGAGGTGAACGTCACTGCTGTGAAGCAGATGGAAGTGCTCCGAAACGCTCCGGAGGCAGCCACACTCATAACAGCGTCGGAGTTGGAGCGTGTCAATGCTGTCTCGATTAAGGGTATATCTGACATTGTGCCGAATTTCTTTATGCCTGATTATGGCTCACGAATTACTTCGAGCATATATGTGAGGGGTATCGGTGCGAGAATGGATCAACCCTCTGTGGGTCTGAATGTCGATAATGTACCTTACCTTAATAAGGATGCTTACGATTTCGATGTGGCTGACATCGTGAGTGTAGAAATGCTTCGCGGACCTCAGTCTACTCTTTACGGTCGCAACACTATGGCGGGTGTGATAAATGTCACAACCCTTTCCCCATTCCGCTATCAGGGTTGGAGATTGTCTGGTGAATACAGTGCGCGTAATAAGGGTAAGGGTTCAATAGGCTGGTATCATCTCTTTTCTCCTACAGTCGGTTTTTCCGTCACCGGTTCCTACACCGGAGCAGCCGGGGAGTTCACGAATGAATACAACGGCAAGAAACTTGATTGGGAGCATAATGCTAATCTTCGCTCGAAACTGCATTGGCGAATAAACAGCGACTGGACTTTGCAGAACACGCTTTCCACCGGGTGGCTTCATCAAGGTGGTTATCCGTATGAGAACATTGAGTCGGGTAAGATCTCTTTCAACGATACGTGCTTTTACAAGCGTTTCACTTTTACTGACGGTGTTACCCTACGCAGAAGAGGGGAGAGGTTTAACATTACCTCCATAACTTCCGTGCAGCACATCAACGACAATATGACCCTCGACCAGGATTTCCTTCCGGAGGAATACTTCACCCTTACCCAGAAGAAACAGGAGTGGGCTTTCACGGAAGACGTGGTTGTGAGGAATGCAAAGCAACAGAAGTATAACTGGCTTGGTGGACTGTTTATGTTCTATAAGCATATGAATATGCAGGCTCCGGTCACTTTCAAAGATGTCGGTGTCCGCGAATTGATTGAAGACCACAGGAACAATGCCAATTCACAGCGTCCTATAGAATGGCATTCTCGCAGTTTTCCCTTGGAAAGCTATTTCACTGTACCAACTGTAGGCGTGGCGCTGTACCATGAGTCAGACTATCGTCTTGGGCAGTGGACATTCAATGCCGGGCTACGCCTTGATTTTGAAAATTCCACTTTGCATTATAACAGTGTGTGCCATACAGGCTACACAATCTATAGGCTGGAGGATGGTAAAAAGGTATTCCATAGAGACGTTGACATCGACATAGATGAACGTGGCGACCTTTCGCGCCATTTCCTGACATTGCTTCCGAAAGTGGCGGTCACGTATACTCTCGAAGATGAAAAAGGCAATATATACGCCAAGATCTCAAAGGGCTATAAGGCAGGTGGCTTCAATACACAGATGTTCAGTGAAGTGCTCCAGCAGCGTCTGATGAGTATTATGGGTATAGGCACACAATATGACACTAATAAAATCGTTGGTTATAAGCCGGAGCAAAGCTGGAACTATGAGATTGGCACTCATCTGAATTTGTTAGGTGACCGCTTAAATCTGGATTTGGCAGCGTTCTACATAGATTGCCGCGACCAGCAGATGACTACTTTCCCTGCCGGAACCACCACAGGGCGCATTATGACCAATGCAGGCAGAACCCGCAGTTTCGGTGGAGAAGTTTCGTTATCTGCTCAATTATCGGATAATCTTTCCTTAACTTGCAATTATGGCTATACCAATGCGAGGTTTATAAAATTCTTCGATGGCATAGCCGATTATGCGGGGAAGTACCTTCCTTACGCTCCTAAGAATACACTCTTCTTGCAAGGTGTATGGAAATGTCCTTTAAATCAAGGTAAGGGTGGTATGATTTCACTGGATGTCAATATGCGAGGCACGGGTTTGATTTATTGGAATGAGGCAAATGACCTCACTCAGCCATTCTATGCTTTGCTGGGCGGTGGGATCACATATGCTTATTCTGACCTCACACTCCAGCTTTGGGGCACGAATCTTACATCGACCCGTTACCATACCTTCTACTTCCTGTCAATGGGTAATGAATTCCTGCAAAGGGGTAGGGGAGCGGATGTCGGACTTACCGTCAGATACAACTTCTGAATAAAGCATATCAATAAAGAATCGAATAAAAACTAACAATATCTTAACAGACAGAAATGAAAAAATTATCTCTTGGTCTTGTGGCAATCGCAGGTCTTCTTCTCTCTTCCTGCGAATTGGGTGTGAAAGACTCCACCTTAAAGAACAATTACTTTACCTATAACCTAATCACTCCCAAAGACGGCGGCGCAAGCGATGCAAGTGCCTCATACTATACGTTTGATCTCAATCTTACCCAGGCAACCGGAACGATAGCTACCACACTTCTCTATAATAAGGCACAGTATTCTTTCACCTCTAACGAGGTGGCAATGAAGTCAGCGAATTGGGCTAATGTGTTTACCGGCTTTAAGGCAAACGTCAACAATGATGTCACGCTGCCTTTGGAGAATACCAAGATGATCCAGACAGTTAACATCATCTATCCCTATGCTGTGTTCCAGGATCCGGACAATAAGGAGAATGTTTTCAAACTCAATGGCTTCTATCCTAACAAAGAGGATAATGCTGTAGGTGGTACTCCGATTGACGGTGTACTGTACACTACTCCAAGCGATTTCTACTATGATTCTTATGGCAATACTTACTGGCCTAACAGAATCTCTCCGGTGCTGGTGTCGCAGTATGAGATTGGCAACGACTACAGTGTGAGAACTTTCTCCTGTGATAATACCTATGAGGGTCAGACCGCCACATCGTATCCCAATATGAACGGTGGCTCGGATTCTGCTTTCTCTAAGACTATCTACTACCGCACAGTATTGGATGTCAACAAATCCAAGGCATATGTCGTGATATATAACGCCAAGTTCTCCAATTCGCCGATGGAGCCTATGAAGGCAGTCATATACTTGAAGGATCTTGACATCACATGGGGTAATGGTGGCTATTCAATACATGGCACCGATATTCCGTCATATGTTATTGACGGAAATAAATTAGAGGTTAATCCTGACTTCACTTTCAGCGAGTTCGCAATGAATACTGTAGGATACGAAATGGTAAGTGCCAATATCTCCTATAGGGTTCTCAATAGCGTAAACGGTCGCAATGTTGAGTATGAGGGACACTTCAACGGCCAATGTGTGAATTTGCCTACCTCTATCAATTTGAGCGGAGACTGACAAATCTAAAATTTTGATTGCGCATTGTCTCAGACGATACGGTGCGTATGTCACAAATGTCGATTTAGATATCGACTGTAGCTAAAGGGTCTTTCGAGACCCTTTTTTTATTGTTGTATCTCTGAGACATAAAATTTTTATAAACATGTCCATAACTTTTTAGTAGTGCATATTTGCCGATTAAGATTTTTTAAGTATCTTTGCACACAAATAGACAACGTGAGCATATCGCTCATAACCTTAAAATGGAATAATCAACTAAAATATAGACGCTTATATGAATCTTTTGTTGGAGATAAGCAACAATGCGCTTGCCGTGACCGCCACCTTGACGGGCATTGGCCTCGTGTTTGCTGCTTTGTTGATAGCGAAGCTTATTTCTCCCAAGTCTTATTCGGTGAAGAAAGCGGAGCCGTATGAATGTGGTATGCCCACACGTGGCGAGTCAATGATTCAGTTCCATGCAGGCTATTACATCTTTGCGATTCTCTTCTTGATTTTCGATGTGGAGACTGTGTTTCTCTATCCTTGGTCAGTCGTGATGAACGGACTCGGACCTAAAGGTCTGCTCTGCATCGGCATCTTCATGTTTATTCTAATTATGGGTCTTGCTTACGCATGGCGGAAAGGAGTGCTGAAATGGAAGTGAAAATCAAAAGCATGAAGCATGAGGACTTCAAAGACAACGAGTATATTGACAAGCTCGTAGAGGAACTCAATGCTACGGGAGCCAACGTGATGGTCGGCAAGCTCGACCAGCTTATCAACTGGGGTATCTCCAATTCGCTCTGGCCTCTCACTTTCGGCACAAGCTGCTGCGCGATAGAATTTATGAGCCTCGGCGCTGCCCGTTATGATATGGCTCGTTTCGGCTTTGAGGTGGCACGCAACTCTCCCCGTCAGGCTGACTATATAATGGTGCAGGGCACAATCGTTCACCGTATGGCTCCTGCTCTTATACGTCTCTATGAACAGCTTGCCGAGCCGAAATATGTGATTGCTTGTGGCGGCTGTGCCGTGTCGGGCGGACCGTTCAAGAATTCATATTGTGTGGTGAAGGGTGTAGACGAGATCTTGCCTGTCGATGTGTATATACCCGGCTGCCCTCCACGTCCGGAAGCGTTTTTCTACGGCTTGATGCAGCTGCAACGCAAGATTAAGGTGCAGAAGTTCTTTGGCGGCGTGAATCGTCAGGAGAAGATAAAGGAGTTTTTTGAGAAGCATCCTGAGGAGGAAGGCCGTTTAGGCTAATCAGTCACAAGCGTTTATTCATTGTATTTCGAACAAAAAGAGATGAGCGATATAAAAGAAAAAATAAGTCAGATCTGTCCGTCAGCCACCTTTACCGAGGGTGAGACCCTTATGGTGACTGTGGAGGAGAAAGACTGGTATCCTTTGGCAAAGGCTCTTAAGGAGACTAAGGGTCTGGAGTTCGACGTGTGTTCCGCTGTTGTGGGTATGGATTGGAAAGATAGCTTCGGTGTTATCTATTACCTCACCTCCACATCTCGCAATTGGGAGATCATAGGCATAAAGATTCCTATTCCTGACCGTAAGGATCCTATGATTCACAGCGTCAGCGACCTTTGGAAAGTATGTAATTTCCAGGAACGCGAGGTATATGATTTCTATGGCATCAAATTTATCAACCATCCCGATATGCGTCGCTTCTTCCTGCGCAACGACTGGAAGGGACATCCCCTCCGCAAGGATTACGACGCTGATCCGAAACTCAATCCCGTTCCGACTGAGGATGAGAAGAATGAGGATGATACCGTCACATATGTTGAGGATGAGAAGGGTAAGGTGAAAGCCGTGAAAGGAAAGGTATTCGGAGCAGATGAATATGTGGTGAATATCGGTCCGCAGCACCCTTCTACACACGGTGTGATGCGTTTCCGTGTTTCTATAGACGGCGAGAATATCAAGAAGCTTGACGTCGTGTCAGGTTATATTCACCGTGGCATAGAGAAACTCTCCGAGAGCCTCACTTATCCACAGATTCTTCATTTCACTGACCGTATGGACTATATGTCGGCTCATCAGAACCGTCATTGCCTCTGTATGTGTATCGAGAAGGCTATGGGTCTCGTGGTTCCGCGCCGTGCCGAGGTTATTCGCGTGATGATGGATGAGCTTATGCGTATCTCCAGCCACCTTCTTGCCTTCGGCTGTACGGCTATGGACCTTGGTGCCACTACCGCTTTCTTCTACGGTTTCCGTGAACGTGAGATGATCCTTGACATTTTCGAGAAGACCTGCGGCGCACGTATGTCGATGAACTATAATGTGATAGGCGGTGTGATAGCTGACATCCATCCTGATTTCGTTAAGGATGTGAAGGAGCTTATCCGGATTATGCCTGACCGTCTTAAGGAATATCACAAGGTATTCAGCGGAAATATCATTGCTATGAACCGCCTGAAAGGCGTCGGCATACTCCCCAAGAAAGATGCTATCAACTATTGCATCACAGGTCCCAGCGGACGTGGGTCTGACTGGAGTTGCGATTGCCGTAAGAAGCATCCGTATTCTATCTATCCGGAGCTGAAGTTTGATGAGGTGCTCCTTGACGGCTGCGATTCTTACTCTCGCTATATGGTGAGAATGAAAGAGATTGAGCAGAGCTGCCGCATTCTTGAGCAGCTTGTGGATCAGATTCCCGAGGGTGATATACGTGCCCAGGTGCCCAAGATTGTGAAGCTACCCGTAGGCTGCTGGTATCAGCAGGTTGAGGCAAGCCGTGGCACATTCGGTGTCTACATCGAGAGCGACGGCACAAAGAATCCTTACCGTGTGCATTTCCAGAGCCCCTGCTTCAACTTGGTCGGCGTGATGGATCTTACCACAAGAGGCCATATGATTGCTGACGTAATCACCATTTGTGCGGCTCTCGACTTCGTAATTCCCGACATCGACCGTTGATGGGGGACTATCAAATTAGATCAAACATATACTCAACGATTTTCAATAGATAATTATGTTTAATTTCGGAATATGGACCAGTGAGTTCAACAATTTCCTGTTAGGCTTCCTCCCGGAATGGCTCACTGTAGTGGTCGAGTGCGTCCTCATAGCCGTGCTTGTGCTTCTCACTTATACGGTGCTTGCCCTTTTCTATATCCTCTATGAGCGTAAACTCTGTGCTTGGTTCCAGTGTCGTCTCGGTCCTATGCGTGTGGGTAAGTGGGGTTTGCTGCAGGTGTTTGCCGATATGTTCAAGATTCTTATCAAGGAGCTTATCTCCCTTAAGGATACTGACCGTTTCCTCTTCAAGCTTGCTCCTTACATCATCATAACTTCTTCAGTGGTGATGCTTGCGTGCCTCCCCTGGGGCAACGGACTTCAGATCATTGACTATAACATCGGTATCTTCTTTATCCTTGCCGTCTCATCTATAGGTGTTTTGGGTATTCTTCTTGCCGGCTGGTCATCCAACAACAAGTATACACTTATCGGTGCTATGCGAAGCGGTGCCCAGATGATCAGCTACGAGATCTCTCTCGGTCTTGCAATGATCACAATCATCGTGCTTGCCGGCACAATGAATATCAACCAGCTTGTTTGGGAACAGGATTCAGCTTGGTTTATCTTCAGAGGTCATATACCGGCTATCATCGCCTTCCTTATTTACATTGTGGCTGCCACAGCGGAAACCAACCGTGGCCCGTTTGACCTTCCCGAAGCGGAGCACGAGCTTGTGGCGGGTTATCATACTGAGTATTCCGGTATCCATTTCGGCTTCTTCTATCTTGCCGAATACCTTAACCTTTTCATCGTGTCAGGTATAGCTTCTTTGATGTTCCTCGGAGGCTGGATGCCGTTCCATATCCCCGGTTGGGATGGTTTCAACCACGTTATGGATTGGATTCCTTCGATAGTATGGTTCCTTGGTAAGAGCTTCTTCATCTCTTACATCATTATATGGTTTAAGTGGACTTTCCCCCGCGTACGTATCGACCAGATGCTTGCGTTCGAGTGGAAGTATCTGATGCCACTCTCTCTGCTCAACCTCGTGTTGATGGCAGTGTGTGTGGCTTTGGGATGGCATTTCTAATTACATTCCATTCCTGACAGCGTAAATTTAATTAACAAGATTCATCAACTATAAGAACAAGAATATATGAGCGCTAATATCGGAACAGTGACTCAGGTAATCGGCCCTGTGATCGACGTGACGTTCAAGGGTGGAAAAGAAAATATCCCGCCTATCTACAACGCCCTAAAGGTGGTGCGCGACAATGGCGAGGAGCTTATCCTTGAGGTTGAGCAGCACATCGGAGAAGACACCGTGAGATGTGTGGCAATGGAGAGCACCGACGGCCTTCGTCGCGGTGTGGAAGTGGAAGACCTTGGACGGCCTATAGCCGTGCCTACCGGAAACCAGGTGAAGGGACGTCTTCTTAACGTTATCGGTGAAGCTATCGACCACCTTCCGGCTCTTGACCGCGATAAGCTGCGCCCGATCCATCAGCCGGCTCCCGCTTTCGATGACCTTGCCATCTCTACTGAGATTCTTTACACAGGTATCAAGGTGATCGACCTTCTCGAACCCTATTCAAAAGGTGGTAAGATTGGTCTGTTCGGTGGTGCCGGTGTAGGTAAGACGGTGCTCATTATGGAGCTTATCAATAATATTGCCAAGGGGCATAACGGTTTCTCCGTGTTTACCGGTGTAGGTGAGCGCACCCGTGAAGGTAACGACCTTCTCCGCGAGATGATCGAGAGCGGCGTTATCAAGTATGGCGATAAGTTTAAGGAAGGTATGGAGAAAGGGGAGTGGAACCTTGCTGACGTAGATATGCAGGAAGTCAACAATTCCCAGTCTACCTTGGTGTTCGGTCAGATGAACGAGCCGCCGGGCGCACGTCTTCGTGTAGCGCTCTCCGGTCTGACAGTTGCCGAGCAGTTCCGCGACAATGACGGTGGCGGTAAGGAGATCCTTCTCTTCATCGACAACATTTTCCGTTTCACCCAGGCAGGTTCCGAGGTGTCGGCACTTCTTGGTCGTATGCCTTCAGCCGTAGGTTATCAGCCCACCCTTGCATCTGAGATGGGTGCTCTTCAGGAGCGAATCACCTCTACCAAACAGGGTAGCATCACCTCAGTTCAGGCTATCTATGTGCCTGCCGACGACTTGACTGACCCGGCTCCGGCTACCACCTTCAACTTCCTTGACGCTACCACCGTGCTTAGCCGTAAGATTGCGGAGCTTGGTATATATCCCGCTGTGGATCCTCTTGACTCCACTTCACGTATCCTTGACCCGAATATCATCGGCACAGACCACTACAACACCGCCCAGGCAGTGAAGCAGCTTCTCCAGAAGTACAACGAGCTTCAGGATATTATCGCCATTCTCGGTGTGGATGAGCTTTCCGACGAAGACAAATTGGTTGTGGCTCGCGCACGCCGTGCCCAGCGTTTCCTTTCCCAGCCTTTCCACGTGGCAGAACAGTTCACTGGTCTTCCCGGTGTGATGGTGCCTCTTGCAGAGACTATACGTGGCTTCAAGATGATTCTGTCAGGCGAAGTCGATGAGTATCCCGAGCAGGCATTCCTCAACGTGGGTACTATAGACGAGGCTATCGAGAAGGGTAAGAAGCTCCTTGCCGAGGTAAAATAAACAGTAATCCCAGCTGATGTCTCATCAAGCCGGATAAATTTAAACCAGACAAACCAACACAATGACACTGAAAATTATATCGCCCAGCGAAATTCTCTTTCAAGGTGAGGCTGAATCGGTGACGATGCCGGGCGCTCTCGGACAGTTCACCGTCTTGAAGAACCACGCCTCGATTATCTCCGTATTGACGAAGGGTGCTATCAAATACCGCAAACCCGATGAACACGAGGAGATACTCGAGATAAAAGGTGGCCTCGTCGATGTAGACAACAACATTGTGTCGGTGTGCGTGTATTGATTTGCCCGACTTGTCGGATATCTAATAAAATATATAAGGGATGAACAGACAAAGAAATATTATTCTCACAGCCATTCTGGCTCTCGTCATGCTCCTGCCTAACTTTGCGAAGGCATCAGGAAGCAATGAGGAGGGGGGAATCAACGTCAAGGAGATACTTTTCCATCACCTTGGCGACGGTTACGGCTGGGAGGTTCCTTTCAGCCATACCTACAGGATTCCTCTTCCTGTGATAGTGAGGGCGGAAGACGGAAGCTGGCATTGCTTCTCCTCAGCACGTCTCACCAAGCACGAGGAAGTGGTGAATCCCGAGACCGGAGAAATCCATACTGAGACTATCCCGGAGATAGTGAGTATCGAAAAGGAGAAAGATGGGAAAAAGGTGACTTATCAGTTTGTGCTTGCCGAGTTCAGCAAACATAAGGATAAGGTGGTGCAGCTTTTCCCGATTTCAGACAGTGAGGAGGCTAAGGTGAAAAGCCAGGCTGCCGCACAGGAAGATAAGGTTGTAGATGGGTATGTAGGCGTTGACGGCACTTACTATCGTGAGTATAAGCCCTACGACATCTCTATCACAAAGAATGTGTTGGCGCTTCTCATAGCTACTGTAATTGTTACGGCAATTGCCATGAGTCTTGTGAGATATTATCGTCGCAAGGGCGATAAGGCTCCCCGCAAGGGTATGGGCTTCTGGGAGATGCTTATTGAGTTCATTTATGATGGTGTGATCAAGTCTACACTTCACGACAAGGCAAAGAAATATGCGTCATTCCTTATGACCTGTTTCTTCTTCATCTTCATAATGAACCTCCTTGGTCTTATCGTGATTTTCCCAGGTGGCGCAAACCTTACAGGCAACATCGCTATTACCTTGGTGTTGGCAGTGATGGTGTTTGTGGTTGTGAATGTCAATGGCACCAAGCATTATTGGAAAGAGATATTCTGGCCCGATGTGCCCCTCTTCCTGAAGTTCCCGATTCCGATTATGCAGTTCATCGAGATTTTCGGTATCTTCACCAAGCCTGCGGCACTCTGTGTGCGTCTCTTCGCCAATATGATGGGCGGCCATATGATTGTGATTACACTCACTCTGATTATTTTCATCTTTGCGATGTTTGGCGCAGCTATAGCGGGAGCTTCGGCAGTGGTGTCGGTACTTTTCTCCCTCTTTATGCTTGCAATAGACGTGCTCGTAAGCTTCATCCAGGCATACGTGTTCACGCTGCTTGCCACCATCTTCATATCAATGAGCGATGTGGATGAGCACCATGAGCTTCACAAGGAGGCTGAGATAATCGACAACATCAAGGAGATAAGATAGGTTAACCAACTTATAAATAGAGAATACTTAAAAATAACAATAACATTTAAAAACGAAGAATTATGTTATCTATGATTTTGGCAGCAGTAGCTCCGCTCGCAGCAATCGGCGCAGCAATAGGAGCAGGTATCGCAGCAATCGGCGCAGGTATCGGCATCGGCAACATCGGCTCATCTGCAATGGAGTCAATCGCACGTCAGCCTGAGTCAGCCGGCGACATCCGTTCAAACATGATCGTTATTGCCGCTCTTATCGAGGGTGTGGCTCTCTTCGCGGTGATTATTTGCGCTCTCTGTCTCTTCCTCTAATTCGACACACATTTAATTTTATAAAGAATGGAATTATTCACGCCCGATTTCGGTCTGGTATTCTGGATGTTCTTGGCGTTCATCATCCTCTTCGCTATCCTTGCGAAGTGGGGATGGCCGGTGATACTCAAGAATATTGACGAGCGCGCCGATAAAATAGACAAAGGAGTTGAGTATGCCCAGGAGGCAAGGGCTCAGCTCGATTCAGCAAGAGCTGACGCTCAGAAATATATTGAGGAGGCCCAGATTAAACAGGCAGAAATGTTGCGTGATGCTGCAAAGATGAAATCTCAGATCATCGAGGAGGCCAAGAACGAGGCAGCCAAGGAGGCTCAGAAAGTAATGGACGCAGCCAAAGTGTCGATAGAACAGTCACGCAAGGAAGCTGAACTGCAGTTCAGGAATGAGGTGAGCAAGTTCTCCCTTGAGATAGCTGAGAAGATGGTGCGCAACCAGCTCAGCAACGACAAGGCGCAGACTGAGCTCGTAAATAAAATGTTGGACGAAATAGAGAAGAACTGATCTGATGGACAACGGTCTCATACCCCAGAGATATGCCAAGGCACTCTATAAATTTGCACTTGAGCATGACAATACGGTAGAAGTTTATGATCTGGCCAAAACGGTGATCGGATCGTTTGAGACGAATCCCGCTTTGCAGAAGGCGATAGCCAATCCGAATGTCAAGACCACCGACAAGGAAAGGCTGCTTCTTGCCGCTGCCGGCAACGAGGCCGATGAAGCCTACAAACGCTTTGTGAAGCTTGTGATCGAGCATAAGAGGGAGGAGTTTTTCTGGCGCATGATGATAGCCTATCGCGATATTTACCGTAAGGCTAACAATATAGCTCAGGTGAAAATCATCACTGCTGCCACACTTCCCGACAGTGAGATGGAAAGGCTGCGTAAGCTGGTAGGCGACTCTTTCAAAGGGATGTCTCTCGAATTTTCGGAATCGGTTAACCCCGATCTTATCGGAGGGTTTATCATCGATGTTGACTCTGTGAGAATGGATGCATCGGTGAGCAATGAACTCGAACAACTACGTCAAACACTTTTAAGAAGCAAGTAATTAAAGATGCTTAACCCAAGCGAAATATCTGATATACTTAAACAAGAGCTCGACAACGTAAACTCCCAGATTAAGTTTGACGAGGTGGGCACTGTCCTCGAAGTCGGCGACGGTGTGGCGCACGTCTACGGTCTGGAGAATGTACGAAGCAACGAGCTTGTTGAGTTTGAGAACGGCGTAAAAGGCGTCGCGCTCAACCTTGAGGAGAGCAATGTGGGTGTTGTGCTTCTCAACAATGTTAATGAAGTGACTGAAAACATGTCGGTGCGTCGCACGGGTGAGATTGCTTCTATTCCGGTAGGAGAGGGGCTCTTAGGCCGCGTGATCAATATCCTTGGCGAACCGATTGACGGCAACGGTCCGATTGAGGGGAACCTTATGCGTCTTCCGCTCGAACGCAAGGCTCCCGGCGTAATCTTCCGTCAGCCTGTGAATCAGCCGTTGCAGACAGGTCTTAAGGCAGTCGATGCGATGATTCCTATCGGTCGCGGTCAGCGTGAGCTTATCATCGGCGACCGTCAGATCGGTAAGACAGCAATCGCGCTTGACACTATCATCAACCAGCGTCAGAACTACCTTGACGGTAAGCCCGTCTACTGTATCTACGTGGCTATCGGTCAGAAGGGTTCTTCTGTAGCTTCAATCGTGAATACTCTCAAGAAGTACGGTGCAATGGACTATACGGTAGTGGTGGCTGCTACGGCTTCCGACTCCGCCTCCATGCGCTATTACGCACCGTTTGCCGGTGTAGCGATTGGTGAGTATTTCCGCGATACAGGCCGCGATGCTCTCATTGTTTACGATGACCTCTCGAAGCAAGCTGTGGCTTACCGTGAGATCTCCCTTATCTTGAAACGTCCTTCAGGTCGTGAGGCATATCCGGGCGATATCTTCTATCTCCACTCACGTCTGCTTGAGAGAGCTGCGAAGATTATCGACAATCAGGAGGTGGCAGCTTCTATGAATGACCTCCCTGAAGTGCTCAAACCTATCGTGAAGGGTGGCGGTTCACTTACAGCACTTCCCATCATCGAGACTCAGGCGGGTGACGTGTCGGCTTACATCCCTACTAACGTGATTTCAATCACCGACGGTCAGATCTTCCTTGAGACCAGTCTCTTCAACCAGGGTATACGTCCCGCTATCAATGTGGGTATCTCTGTGTCACGTGTAGGTGGTAACGCTCAGATCAAGGCGATGAAGAAGGTGGCAGGTACACTTAAGATTGCACAGGCACAGTTCCGTGAGCTTGAGTCGTTCACCAAATTCGGTGGCGACATCGACCCTGTGACAGCACGTGTGATTGATAGAGGCCGCAAGAACCAGCAGCTTCTTATCCAGCCTCAGTATCAGCCCTGGCCCGTTGAGAATGAGATTGCCGTAATCTTCTGCGGTGTGAACGGTCTTCTGGAAGCCGTGCCCATTGATAAGGTACATGAGTTTGCAGAGCTGTTCCTCCAGCTGTTGAAGGCAAAATATCAGAAAGAGGTGCTCGACCAGCTTAAAGCCGGTATCCTCTCTGATGATGTTCAACAGAAATTGAGGGAATGTGCTGCCGAAGTATCAGCACGATATAAAACAAAAGAATAACGGTCTGCGGTGGTGTCACCGGAAAGGGTGACACCACTGCATATCCATATTATTATCTGCCACCGGACGCATATCGCGACGTGGCGCTAACCTAAAGAAACCGAATAACAGATGGCTACTCTAAAAGCCCTAAAGACACGTATTGGATCGGTAGCGTCAAGTGAGAAGATCACAGGCGCTATGAAGATGATATCGTCTGCCAAGGTGCATAAGAACGAGCTTGAGCTTAGGAAGCTTTTGCCGTTCAAAGACCAGGTGAAGTCGATCATGGGTCACTTGCTTGATACCGACATTGATTTCAATTCTCCACTAATCAACGAGAGGGAGGTGAAACGAGTGGGAGTAGTGGTCTATGGCACTGACGACGGCCTGTGTGGTGCCTACAATATGAATATCTTCAAGAAATTCCTTATTGAGAAAGCTCATTTGAGGGATAAATATGGAGATAATGTTGAAATAACGATTATTCCTGTGGGAAAGAAGGTTGCCAAGGCTTGTCTGAAGCTGAAGGAACGTAATCTTCGCACCATAGTAATGCCGGGTATCGACTCAAAGATGGAAAGTAAAGCCGTCAATGAGTTTACCCACACTCTGCGTAATGACTTCCAGACCGGAATTTATGACCTCGTGGAAGTCGTGTATATGAAGTTTGTGTCGATGGGTAAGCAGGTGCCTACCGTTGACCAGCTTTATCCCGTGAGCCGTAAGGCAATTGAGGATGAGGCTGCGGGAGCTGAAGACAACAAGCTTTATATCTTCGAGCCTGATCCCAACAGCATCTTCAATGAGGTGTTGCCGATGTTTGTGCTCTCAACAATGCAAGAAATCACTATAGAGAACAGAGCCTCCGAGCAGGCGGCGCGTGTCATGGCAATGCAAGCTGCCAACGATAACGCTAAGAAGCTTTTGGAGAGCCTGCAACTCGAATACAATAAACTCCGCCAGCAGGGCATCACTACTGAGCTCCTTGACATCTTGGGAGGTCAGATTGGAAGATAACCTGACGGAAATCATGAATACGAGAATAATTTTTACAATCAATGAGTAGTATAAAGGAATATTTTTCGGAAGTGGGCAAGGGTCTCAAGAGCCTTGTCACCGGAATGGCTGTGACAGGCAAGGAGTTTGTCACACCCAAGATTACCGAGCAGTATCCGGAGAATCGAGCGACTCTCAACATCGCTGACCGTTTCAGGGCGGAGCTTACTCTCAAGTATGACGCACAGGGACACCATAAGTGTATCGCTTGCGGCATATGCCAGATGAACTGTCCGAACGGCACGATACAGCTCACCACTAAGATGGTGGAGCTTCCGGACGGCAAGAAGAAGAGAAAGCTCGACAAGTACATGTATGACCTTGGCAGCTGCACATTCTGTATGCTTTGCGTCACTACCTGTCCGCAGGATGCTCTTGAGTTTACTAACGATTTTGAGCAGGCCACATTCACACGTGGAGCCTTGATCAAGCAACTCAACTATCGTCCTGAACCCAAGGATGATGTGGCTGCTCCGGCACCTAAGCCCGCTATGGATCCCGAGAAGCTTGCCAAGATAAAGGCTGAGGCTCTGGCTAAGGCTGCGAAGATTAAAGCTGAGAAGGAAGCTGCTGCTAAAGCCGCTGCCGCAGGGGCTGCTCCGGCTGCTCCGAAGCCGGCTGCCGCGCCCGAAGCCAAACCTGCTGCGGCTCCCGAGGCTAAGCCCGCTACCGATACCGCTAAAGAGGAAACTAA
>CAMWIF010000014.1 GCA_947174225.1 uncultured Porphyromonadaceae bacterium
ATGAGTTGTAAAGGTAAAACAAGATTAACATTAACCGCTTTAATATTAAAAATTATGAAAACATTATTCCTTTCAATTATAGCTTTGGCAACCACAAGTTTAGCATCTTTTGCTCAGACTACTTTACATGACGCTTACATGTCGATTTCTGACATTCCGGGTATGAAAGTCAAAAACGATATGACAGTTCAGGTTAACGGTAAAGCCGACATTAATTCAGCGCGGACGGCAACAGCTAAGACAGACGAGAATGCAGATCGTCTACGTAACGAATTTTCTGAGATTATCGAAAATTTACAAGGTAACGAAATGCTAATAAATACCAATGATCAGCATGAATTTGCCACTGTATTTGCAGAACCAAGTGATCATAATCTCTATAATGTGCTCATCCTGCAGGGTGATGCTATAACAGGAGTATTTTCAGCCACTTATGGCACAACCACTGCCGACGGTGTAAAAGCTATCAGCTCCTACGATCCCGCCATTGATGGAAATGACTTGGTGTTAACTCCTCTATCTTCTACTTCCGGACATTTCATTACAATGAGCGAATAAAAAAGAAAAAATATACCTCCCGATTATTCTGTGAAGGTTCCTATCCTAAGTTATATATCGAAAGCTCCACTGCAGTGGAGCTTTTTTACGCTCTTTTTCTCCCACTTACATATACCATACATACAACATATTACGTTTTTCAAATATACCAAACATTACTGCTATGCCCCTTCCATTTTCCCTTATACTGAAATATTCTATTCTCCCTTTCATTATATTAATACTGACAGGCTGCTCAAAACAGACCTCTGACTCTGAATATGCATCCAATTTGAGTCTTGTCCCACTTGATTCAGCTCTTAATGTTCTGAATGTCGAGATGACCAAAGCCGATGATTATCGCCGCCAAAAAGAAATAAGACTTAATGCACTTAAGAAAGACCTCCGAACTGATTCAGGTCATCTTAGTTTCAAGGTTGCAAATGAATTGTTTGAGGAATACAAAGCCTATCAATCAGACTCGGCGTTCAGGTATGCAACGATTATGAGCAGGATTGCTGAAGACGCTGATGCTCCTGCGCTTCGTGCAAAAGCCAATGTGGCATTTGCCGATTATTTCATCTCAGTAGGTTTCTTTAAAGAGGCTTCCGAGATGCTTGGGAGAACCGATAGCCGCTTCCTGAATACCGAGGAGAAATGTAACTTCTACAACCTTCATACTCGCCTTTATCGTGCCCTTTGTTCGTATGTAGGTGGCGAATCATCTCCTCTATGGTCTACTTACAACAATCTCAACAGAGATTACCTTGATTCTATACTCCATACCGCTCCCACCGATTCTTATATCTATGCCTACACAAAGATTGACCGTGAACAGCTCGACAACAAGAATGATGAGAAAGCCATAGCCGACAGAAAAGCCCTATTAAGTCGCTATGCCATATCTGACCATGAAAGAGCCATTAATTATTCTCGCCTTGCCTACTCCCACCTTGACGCCGGGAAAAGAAAGGAAGCCGAATATTATCTTGCACTCTCCTCGATAGCCGACCTTCATTCCAACACCACTGAGACCACATCAGCCACTATACTTGCTAATCTGCTGCACGAAGAAGGGCGTAACGATGAAGCCTATCCTTATATTCAAATGGCTCTCGATGATGCCACCTTCTTCAATACTCGTCTGCGTAAGTATGAAATCAGCGGCTATATGCCCAAAATTGACCAGGCACGCTACAACTGGATTAACGGTCAGATATGGAAACTCGCAATTGTGATTGCCATAATACTCGGACTCCTTATCTTAGCTGTGATTCTCTTCTTACAGCTCAAGAAAAGAAAGCGGGTATTGGAGCAGACTAATGCTGAACTCGACAATAAGACAAAAGAGATAAGCAAAAGTCATCAGCAGCTTGCTGAGGCAAACAGTCTCCTTAACCAAACTGTGGAGCAGCTGCGTGAGACCACTGAAATCAAAGACCGCTACATAATGCAGTCGCTCTACGTCAATACCGCCTTTGTGAATCAGGTGGAAGAAAAGTGTAAGGAAGTTGTGAAAGCCGTAAAGGAAAAGAAATATGATGATCTGAAATTCCTCCCCTACAAAATGGGAATAAAAGAGGAACGCCAACGCATCTATCGTTCGTTTGATGAAGCATTCCTAAAACTGTTTCCAAACTTTATCGAAGAACTCAACAAACTTTTCGATGCCGAAAATCAAATAATGATTACCGATGGTGAACTGCCTATGGATGTCAGGATATTCGCTTTGCTACGTCTGGGCATAGCTGATCCGGCTGATGTGGCTGCCTATCTCAACCTCTCCACAAAGACCGTCTACGTCTATAAGACCAAGATGAAATCTCGCTCAAATGTGGGCAACAATGAGTTTGAAGACCGCGTAAAAGCCATCCCCAAGCCGTAAAAGGGCTTTAATTTCCCGTTTTTAGAGTTTAATTTTTGTTTATATCTCTACTCCATTTATATCTGATTTTCAATAATCTATCTTTTAAATAAAGTTTAATTGGCTTTAAAAAGATTGATTTGGGGTTGCGCAAGTCGTAATTTTGCAGCGTCGGTTTGAGAGAGCACCACAGACAGCTCTTCAGCCGACGCTAACCATTAAAAAATCATTCATGAAAATCGGATTGCATATGAAAAAGATTATCTTGCTTCTCCTGACGGTCACGGGTCTTACCCTCTCCGCCATGTCACAGACAACGGAAGTGAAAGGCGTAGTGATTGACGCCTCTACAGAGGAACCCCTTATCGGTGCCACTGTTCAAGTGAAAAACTCAAGTATCGGCGATGCCACTAATCTCGACGGTGAGTTTACCCTTAAAAATGTAGATCCCAAAGCTACAATCATCGCCAGCTATGTGGGCTACCAGCCACAGGAAGTGAAGCTCAACGGGCGCAGCGTAATTGAAATCCGCCTGAGCGAAGACTCCAAGCTTCTTCAGGAAGTGGTGGTAGTAGGCTACGGCACTATGGATAAAAAAGAGGTGACATCTACCGTGGCTCATATTGGCTCAGAAGACTTCCTCGCCTCAAGTTCACTCGACCCCACAATGATGATTCAGGGAAAGGTGCCCGGCGTATCTATCACCAATACCGGTGTGGGCGACCCCAATAACCAAGCTTCCATACAGATTCGCGGTGTCTCATCACGCGCTGCCGGCCTCGGTCCTCTCATCGTGATCGACGGTGTGCCCGGAGGCAACCTCACCAATCTTAACCCCAATGACATTGCCAGCTTCGACATTCTTAAAGACGGTGCAGCAGCTGCAATCTATGGCACACGCGGTTCAAACGGTGTGATTGTAGTCACCACCAAGAAAGGCTCACGTGACGGAGCCGTGCATACATCTTACATAGGAACAGTGACAGCCAATGTAGCCAACCACGAACTTAAGATGCTTGATGCCGACAGCTACCGCAAGCTCCGCGCAGACGCAGTGAACGGTGTAGACCTCGGAGGCAACGACAACTGGCTCGATGCAGTGACCCGTACAGGTTGGGGCACCTCCCACACAGTGAGCATCAGCGGCGGCAATGATAAGACCAACTATCGCGCCACAATAGACTATCGCACACAGAACGGCGTAGACAAATACTCCAACCGTGAGGAGTTTGGCGGACGCGCTTCAATCAACCATACTACTAAAGGGGGACTTCTCAACTTTACCCTCAACGTCGCACCCCGTGTCATAGAGCGTAAGATAGCTTCTTGGGATGTATTCCGCAACGCGCTTGAAGCTAATCCTACCACGCCGATCTACGACGAAGCCAACGCTCGTTACACCAGCTTTACAGGTCAGACTGCCGGCTACAATCCTGTAGAGATGATGGCTCTCGAAGACAACAGTGCCACTACAAAGCTCCTTGAAACAGACCTCACAGTCAAGCTCAACCTCCTTCCCCTATTTGCTAAAGAAAGCTGGCCCTCACAGACTCTCAATACGCAGGTGACTGTGGCTGACCACGAAGACTCCAATTTCAACTACTGGTTCCGTCCCTCCACATCCACTCAAGCCATCAACAACGGTTATGACGGTGAAGGCTCACGCAGTTATGCCAAGGGATTCCAACGCAGCCTCGAATGGCTTGCCAATTACACCGGCTCATTCAATGGCAACAATATAAAGGCAATGGCAGGTTATTCATACCAGTATAGCCAGTATTCCGGGCTGAACGCTGAGAATAAGGACTTCCCAAATGATGGTCTCGGTGCCAACAACCTCGGCTCAGGTCAATGGGCAATAGATGAAGGTCACGTAGGAATGGGCACTTATAAGAACGACTGCAAGCTCATAGCTTTCTTCGGCCGCGTAAGCTACGACTGGAACAGCCGCTATATCCTCACCGCTTCCCTACGCCACGAAGGTTCATCAAAATTCGGTGCCAACCATAAATGGGGCAACTTCCCGGCAGTGTCTTTAGGCTGGAGAATCTCAGAAGAATCCTTTATGAAAAATATATCCTGGATTAACGACTTGAAGATTCGTGCCGACTATGGTGAAACAGGTAATCAGGATTTCGGCAATTATATGTCGCTCAACACAATGACAGGCTTCGGCTACTATTACTACAACGGTAAATACTTTCAGGTATGGGGTCCTGCCAAGAATGTGAATCCTGATCTCCACTGGGAGAAAGCCAAGAACTGGAACGTAGGCATCGACTTCTCAATTCTCTCCAACCGCCTCTCCGGTTCTCTCAACTACTACACACGTAATCAGCAAGATCTTCTCGGCGACTACGACGTGTCGGTTCCTCCCTACCTATTCAGCTCAACATTCGTAAATGTGGGTACAATGCGTAACTCAGGTTTCGAATTTGATCTCCGTTGGAACGCTGTCGCCACTCCCGACTTCACCTACAACATTGACTTCGTAGGCGCAACAATGGACAATAAGTTTGTCAACTTCAGCAACTCTGAATATGTAGGCCAGGAATATTATGATGTGGTTGGCACAGAAGATCCCTATCCTTTCCATAATCTCCAGCGCATACAGCAGGGAAAACGCCTCGGCAACTTCTACATGTATCGCTACGCAGGAATCGACGAGAACGGCAACTGGGTAATCTATGATAAGGACGGCAACATCAAACTTGCCTCTGAAGGCACTGAGGAAGATCGTCAGGTGGTTGGCAACGGCCTCCCGAAATTCACAGCCTCAATGACCCACACTTTCCGCTACAAGAACCTCGACCTCTCACTCTTCTTCCGTGGAGCATTCGGATATGACATCTTCAATATACACGATTTCTACTACGGCCACCAGAGCTTCAACGGCAATGTCATGGAGAAAGCCTACGGTAAGTATGCGGTGCTCAAAGGGAGTCAGGAGGTGACAGACTATTATCTTGAGAAAGGTGACTATGTTAAGCTCGACGCGCTCACATTGGGTTACACCTTCAATATCAATAAGCGCTTCATCGACAACATCCGTTTGACTTTCACTGCCAAAAACCTCTTCACAATCACAGGTTACAGCGGTATCGACCCCTCCTCTTTCCAGACAAACGGACTCACTCCGGGCGCAACAGGCTCTCGCAGCTATTATCCCTCATGCCGCCAGTTTATATTCGGAGCACAGTTCGACTTCTAAAAAGCTGAAACCGCAAAAACTTGGTTAAATTTCTTCTGCAAGATTTACAATCACCTTAAACAGACAAGTAATCATGAAATTATATAAATTTGCCATTGCTCTGGCACTCGGTGCTCTCTCAGCTACAAGCTGCACCAATCTTGACGAAAACCTATATGATCAGGTAGGATCAGAAAACTACTATAACACCCGCAACGATGTGGTACGCGCAGTGTTCCGTCCCTTCGAGCATGGCTATTGGAGCATCCAGAGCCGCCACGTGCTCAACGAGCTCTCTGCCGACCAGCTTATCACTCCCTCACGTGACGGATGGTGGGACGACGGCGGATTATGGCGCCGCTACCACTACCACACCTGGACCAACGAAGAGGGCACCATCGAAAGCGAATGGAACGGCTGCTATCAGGGAATTATGCAAGCCAACTATGTGATCGATGACCTTGAGACTCTCTCGGCCTCACAGTTCGGCTTCTCCACAGCGGAATTCAACAATCTCAAAGCCCAGTGCCGCACTCTTCGTGCCTGGTTCTACATCCGCTTGCTCGACTCTTTCCGCAACGTTCCTCTTGCCGTCAGCAAGGATGTAAACCTCAATTCAAAAGGACAGGTTGAGCCTGTAGAGATTTTCAATTTCGTGGAGAGTGAGCTTAAGGAGTGTGTGGAACTCTTAGCCACAAAGACCTCTACCGGCGGCAACGACCTGCAACAGGCACAATGGAACAAAGCCGGAGCAGCAGCTCTCCTTGTACGCCTCTATCTGAACGCTCAGACCTGGATCGGAACTGACCGCTATGCCGATTGCGCAACGTGGGCACAACGCATTCTCAACGGTGAATTCGGCTCATACTCCCTCGCCGACACATGGGACGCATCTTTCGATTGGGACAACGAGAAATGTCCTGAAGTGATCTTTGCTTTCCCCGCTGCGCAAGGCTACACATTCTGGCATTATCAGGGCGACACCTATTGGTGGAGTACCCCCTCACAGTTCCGCTACTATATAGGCGACCAGAAAGCGGAAGCCGGCGATCACAACTGTAAATACGCCTGTACTCCGAGCTACGACCTCTCAGGAAATCTGTATAATTATACACTCGGCAACACTGTACAGAAATTCCGCAATTATCCGGAAGATGTGCGTCTGAAGCTCTACCGCAATACCGGTGACAGCCGACGTGAAGGTCTCTTCATATTCGGTAAACTTCCATCTGTGAAGGAGGGTGAGGAATTTGTGACCGACCCATACGGAAACTATGAACTCGACATACGCGACGCAGTGGGTCACTTCGCAGGACTTGCCGAAGGGGAATGGCCCGAAGACAAGACCAGCAATCTTCAGAGCGGCGACCACAATTCAGGTTATCACTTCGCAAAGTATCCCTTCTATGCCGATGACGAGCAGGGACAACTCGAATCCGACTATGTTGAGATTCGTCTTGCCGAGGTAATCTATTCTTTGGCTGAGGCAAAGTTCCGCCAGGGACAGAAGGATGAGGCTGCCAAACTCCTCAACAGTGTACGCAAGCGCAACTATCCATCCTCTTCTTGGACCACCACACTCTATGCTCCCGAAGGCAATGCTTCTCTTACTGAACAGGAACTGCTCGACGAATGGGGACGTGAATTCTTCGCTGAAAGTCGCCGACGCACCGACCTTATCCGTTTCGGCAAGTTTAACTCCGAAGCTTGGTGGGACAAGAATGTAGATGCCGATTCTCACACCGCTATCTTCCCGATTCCGCGTAAGGCGCTCGACACCAACCACAACTTAGTGCAGAATCCCGGCTATTGATCGTCTTTTATCAAGCTAAACGATCTATACTTTTCAGGCAATCCGAAGTTTATATAAACCCCTCTCT
This sequence comes from uncultured Porphyromonadaceae bacterium, assembly GCA_947174225.1. Taxonomy (GTDB): domain Bacteria; phylum Bacteroidota; class Bacteroidia; order Bacteroidales; family Muribaculaceae; genus Lepagella. The sequence continues at coordinate 7,472 of CAMWIF010000014.1, forward strand.
CCTCATTTATTTCCAACCCTTATGAAAACTCTAAATATATTCAATACCTTGGCAGCTCTCGCCCTGCTTACCTTTTCGAGCTGCGACAATGATAAAGACCTCGTAGTAGTGGAAATTCCTGTACCTCCTTATGAGATACCTGCCCTCTGGCTCGTAGGCAACGCCACTCCTGCCGACTGGAATATTGATGCTCCGACCCCTATGACTGAAGTAAGCGAAAATGTATTCCAATATGTAGGACAACTCAATGAAGGTGAGTTCAAGTGCCCTATGGAACCGGGCAACTGGGGAGGTGCATTTATCATGCCCACCATCGGGGGAACTACGATTTCCGGAAGCGGAGTGGCAAATGATGAGATCTCTCTGATGCCCAACGGCAATCCCGATAATAAGTGGGTCGTGACCGAAGCCGGCAACTATACCATCGTAATTGATGGCAACAAGCACAAAATCAATGTAACAAAGAACTAAGCCATGGGTATCAAGTCAGTATTATTCACCGTAATGGCTGCCTCAGCCTTAATGGTATCCGCAAAGCCTTTGACCGTCTCATCCCCCGACAACAGCATATCGCTCAAGTTCGACACCGATAAAGGGATAGCCCAATATTCCGTAGAGCGCAATGGCAAAACTATCCTCAACCCTTCTCGCCTCGGTATCGACATCAAGGATGGTGTTGATTTCAGCGAGGGTTTCTCAGTGGCTCGATCTTCACAAGACAGCCATTCCGAGACATGGCGTCCCGTATGGGGTGAAGAGGCAGAAATAGCCGACAACTACAATGAGCTGCGCGTGACACTTGCACAGAAAAAGCTTGCTCCGGGACGCACACTCGACATTGTATTTCGTGTCTTCAACGATGGTATAGGTTTCCGTTATGAATTTCCACGTCAGAAAGACCTTGGCGACTTCACCATTATGAATGAGCTTACGGAATTTGCTTTTGCCGACAACCACACAACGTGGTCAATTCCCGCAGAGGGCTACCGATTCTATGAAGCTCTCTTCCGTGAGTTGCCTCTTGACAGTATGGGCTACGTAAGTACCCCCGTTACCCTCCGTGCCTCCGACGGCACACACATGGCTCTTCATCAGGCTAACCTCACAGATTATGCCGCGATGAACGTGGAAGCAACTCCCGGAAGCAACACATTGCGTGCCCGACTCACTCCCTGGATGAACGGTGATGCCGTATATGTCACCAATGTACGTGTATCACCCTGGCGCACACTCATCATTGCCGACAATGCCGGTAATATGGCTTTGAGCCGCATAATGCTTAATCTCAATGAACCGTGTGCCATAGAAAACGCTGAGGAATTTTGTAAGCCCCAAAGATACATAGGCGTCTGGTGGTGCTATCATATGAAGACTGCCACATGGGAAGCCGGAGAAAATCATGGAGCTACAACTGAGAATGTGAAACGCTATATGGATTTCGCCGCACGTCACAACTTCGGAGGTGTGTTGGTAGAGGGCTGGAACCACGACTGGGCAACATGGGATTTCTCCTTCACCCGCCCGTATGAGGATTTCGATATTGCCGAGATCAATCGTTATGGTCGTGAAAAAGGTGTAGCACTTATAGGGCACCACGAAACCGGAGGTAAGCTCGCCAACTACGAGCGTCAGATGGCGGATGGTATGAAGCTCTACAAAGATAACGGTATGCACTATGTAAAGACAGGGTATGTAGGCGATCTCCTCGACGACAAAGAGCGTCATAGCAGCCAGTTCGGTGTACGCCACTATCGCAAGGTAATAGAAACCGCAGCTGCCCATAACCTTGCCATTGACAATCATGAACCCGTGATGCCTACCGGTCTGCAACGTACTTATCCCAACCTTATGACTCAGGAAGGTGTGCGCGGTCAGGAATGGGACGCTTGGTGCCCCGAAGGCGGCAACCCTCCAAGCCACACTGTGACACTCCCCTTCACCAGAGGTTTGGCAGGACCTATGGATTTCACTCCCGTAACCTTCCGCTTTGAAAATCCTGTTATGCCTCAGACACACGTCAACACTACCCTTGCAAAACAATTGGCTCTCTTCGTCATACTCTATTCACCTCTCCAGATGGCTTCTGACGAGATTGAAAACTACGAGGCTAATCCCGGTCCATTCCAGTTTGTATGTGACTGTCCCACCGATTGGGAACGCACCGTATTCCCGGAGGCTGAAATCGGTAAATATATCACCACTGCACGCAAAGAGAAAGGCGGCGATAGTTGGTTCGTGGGTAGTGCCACAGGCGATGAGGCACGTGTAGCCAATATTAATCTTGCTTTCCTTGATCCTGGCTGCACCTATCGTGCCACAATCTACCGCGACGGAGAGAATGCCAACTATGACACTGACCCCTATCCCGTGATAATAGAACAGAAAGATGTAACCTCCGATATGGCTCTCAACATTCCTCAGGGCAGAAGTGGCGGTTGCGCCATCAAGCTCACAAAACTGTCAAAGTAATATGAATAATTCTATGAGATCTATCATACTTTCCGGCTTTTTGTCTCTCACCGCCTCTCTCTGTCTCGGAGAGACGGTGGTGAAGACCCCGGCTTACACCTGGCACGGTGACACCATCACCCAAGGTGTATTCATGGCAACCGCACCATCGGCTACGGAAATCATATCCACCTACTCAGCTCAACCGGGCTATTATATGGGTATAGACAAGCAATGGAAACTGAAAAACGACATCAGCCAATATCCTCAGCTCACTACACCCAACCGTCTTCATCAGGCAATTTATAATATGGGACTTGATGAGATGGTGAACGCTGTAGAACCGGATACCACACTGCGCACCGGTAAGGAATGGGCAGGGGTCTGGACACGCGATGTTAGCTATTCCATCCTTCTCTCTATGGCATATATGCAGCCCGAGGCATCCAAAATCTCACTGATGAAGAAGGTTGATCCTATGGGACGCATAATCCAAGATACAGGTTCAGGTGGTGCATGGCCCGTATCAACCGACCGCGAGATATGGTGTGTGGCAGCTTGGGAGATATATAAAGTGACAGGTAATAAGCAATGGCTCGAATATATCTACCCTATAATCAAACGCTCGCTTGAAACCGACCGCACAGCTTTCTACGATACAGAGTCAGGTCTTGTGAGAGGCGAAACCTCCTTTATTGACTGGCGAGAGCAAAGCCATCCACGTTGGATGCAGTGTGCCGACATATACAACACAGAGACTCTCTCTACCTCCGTAGTACACGCTGAGGCTTGGAAAGTACTTGGTGAGATAGCCACAATCTTAGGACATAAAGATGTAGCGAAAGATGCATTTGCCCAATCTGAAGCAATAACGGCAGCCATCAACAAACATCTCTGGATGGACGATAAGGGTTATTATGCCATGTATCGCTATGGGCGTGACAATATGATTGTGAATCCGCGTGCGGAGACTCTCGGTGAATCGCTTGCAATAATGTGGGATATAGCTCCCGAAAGCAGAGCCAAAACCGTGACAGCCAATAATCCTACCACTCCTTACGGAGTAGCCACGTTCTATCCCTCTATTGCCGACATACCCGCCTATCATAATAAGTCGTTATGGCCTTGGGTCGGCGCATGGTGGGGACTTGCCAACGCTAAAGCCGGTAATGAAAAGGGTGTTATGGAAGCTATAGGGAGTGTATTCCGTCCGGCAGCATTATTCTGTACGAATAAGGAGAACTTCAATATCGAAAACGGTGACATTGCCACCGAATTAAATTCATCGAATATGTTGTGGTGTCTGAGCGGTAATATAGCCCTCACCCACAAAGTGCTTTTCGGTATAGATTTCGAGAAAGACGGTCTTGCATTTCATCCTTTCGTACCCCAAGCACTTGCCGGCACACGTTCACTAAACGGTTTCAGATACCGTGATGCTGTGCTTGACATTACCATCAGCGGATATGGTGATAAGATCAAATCATTTAAGGTTAATGGCAAGGAACAGTCTCCTTTCATTCCGGCAAAGAACGCAAAGGGAAATATGAAAATCGACATCGTTATGGCTGACAACACCATTCCGGAAATAGGAATAAACCATAAGGGTCATAGCAACGCTCCCCTTACTCCTATTGTCTGGCTGGAAGGAAATACCCTTACTTGGAACCCGATAGAGTACATTGGTTATTACATCGTTCTGAAAGATGGTAAGCAGATTGCCAAAACAAATGCCACCACCTACGATGCCTCTCAGCCGGGAGAATATCAGGTGATCGGTGTATCAACTGACGGAGTGGAGAGTTTTGCTTCCGAACCACGTTCAACTCGCAAGCAGATATATGTGGAAGCTGGTAAAGTCAGCAACGACAAAAACTCGACACTCAATATACCTGTCAACGTATCCGAAGAGGGAGATTACTTCATCACGGTTAACTACGCTAACGGCAATGGTCCCGTAAATACTGAGAATAAATGTGCTATCCGCACTTTGACTGTTGACGGTGACAAGGAAGGATTGATAGTAATGCCCCAGAGAGGACGAGATAACTGGGATGAATACGGCTGGTCAAATTCTGTAAAAGTCCATCTCACACCCGGCAATCACACGGTAGGTCTCGACTTCCGTCCAGAGAACGAGAATATGAATATCCACACCAACCACGCCGTAATCGCCGGTATCAAATTAGTAAAAGATTAACTCATCAAGAAAAATCTTAAGGTAAAAACATCATAAAAACAAAAATCTGATGAACCATCCCGACCCCCACGATGTTATAATATCAGAAAATCGTTTCATGATGTTAGGTTAGTTTGAAAAGTATTATGGAAAACATTACACAAGCGGTCGATGTGAATCGGCCGCTTGCTTCATTTTTTATCCGTGTAATATAGAATTTTAAGGAATTATTCATAAATTTGCACATCATAACTGATAAATCTAAAATTCTTATGAAAAAATTAGGTATCTGCATACTATTGGCATTATGGATAATAAGCGCAAAGGCTGAGCCTGTCAAGGTAAACGATCTGTATTATAATCTATTTGAAGAGACATTGACTGCCTCGGTGACTTATAATTTTGATACCCCTGACGAGAATGACAGATTTAATTATACCCAATTGCCATCAGAAATCGTAATACCCCCTACTATTGTGGTAGATGATAAGACCTATACAGTCACTTCAGTAGGGCAACAAGCATTTATCTCATGCGATCAGTTAGAAAGCGTTTCTTTACCCTCCACATTGGTCACGATAGGTAGCGAGGCATTCTCATATACGGGATTGAAATCAATTGTCCTTCCCGAAAATATTGAATCTATAGGCATAAATGCATTCGGTGGCTGTCGTAATTTAACTGAGATAGAATTACCTTCCTCTCTTCGTAAAATAGGTAGTAGTGCTTTCTCTTATACAGGTCTAACTACTATCTCACTTCCGGAAGGCATAACCGATATTTCTGAAGATGCATTTTTCTATGCTAATTTGGAAAATATCATATTGCCTTCTACCATAACCACAATAGGCTCCTCAGCATTCAGTGGTTGTAAGAATCTTAAAGAAATTATCTTCCCTGAGAATCTTGAAACAATCGGTAAACAAGCGTTTAAGAACTGCACAGCTTTGGAGTCACTATACCTCAATAAAGTGAATAACATAGGTGAGAAAGCTTTTGAGGACTGTTCGGGTATCAATAATATTGATTTCGGTACAGGCAGTTTAACAATCGGATCTGAGGCTTTCGCTGAATGTACCGGATTGTCTGAAATCACCATCCCGGAAACTGTGGTGGAAATAGGTTATATGGCATTTTATGATTGTATGGGAATTAAGGGTGTAAATATAAGCGATGGTAACTCACCGCTTCTGTTAGTACACGCCCCATTTGCTAATTGCCCTGTCACTGATCTATACATAGGACGTGACATTACCGGGGATAAATGGAATGACTACTTTACATCGAATAAACAACTTGAAAAAGTGGTGTTAGGTGATGAGGTCACTACCCTACCCAATCGAATGTTCTATTACTGTAAGTCAATAAAAGAAATTACATTTGGAGACCATATCAAAACCGTTAAGAACGATGCCTTCACCAAATGTGAAAATTTAAAGCGAGTAAACTGCAAATCAGTAGATAACTGGGCAGAAATTAATTTTGAGGACACTTCCTCAAATCCGTTAACTAATGGCGCTGACTTGTATGTTGACGACCAATTAGTGACAGACATAGTTTTTTCTGATAATATCTCGGCAATAGGCGACAATGCTTTTGTATACTATACACCATTGAAATCGGTTGTATTATCCAAAAGTATTACAGATATTGGTGAACAGGCATTTTTCGAATGTGAGAACCTTGAGAAAGTTTCAATAGAGGCAAATAGCATCAACTATGGCTCCAGGGCTTTTCTCAGATGTGAAAATATTCGTGAAGTATATTGTGATAATATATCTGATTGGCTATTGTCTAAATTTAAAACAGGACCCGCGAATCCCTTATATTATGGAGCAAAACTCTATATAGATGGTGAGCTACTTACCACTCTTGATGTGCCTGATGGCATCACTCAAATAAATGAAAATAGCTTTTTCAACTACCCATATCTCACAAAAGTCACATTATCTGAAAGTGTGACAGAAGTTGGCACCTCTGCGTTTGCCAATTGTGAAGCTATCGAAGAGATAATCTTAGGAAGTCATACACAGAATTTAGGCAACAGGGCTTTTAACGGTGCTAATCTAAAAACCATCGTCTCAAAAGCCACGACACCACCTACATTTTCGCTCTACCCTACTATAGCTACTTTCAGTGACTATACAGCCGACGTGTTTGTTCCGTTCGGTGCAGCTGAAGCCTATCGTGAAAATGAGTACTGGAAAAACTTCTCTAAAATTGAAGAGAGTGATTTAGCCGGAATAAAGAATATCACCAATGACTCCCCGACTCCTTTCTCAATAAACGGAGGAACTGTAACCGCCACAACTCCTTTAAGAATATATACTTTCAATGGCATACAGATTGGAACTATGGAATCCAATACTGACCAAACTTTACCTGACGGTATTTACCTTATAAAATCCACTGATCGAACATATAAAGTCAAAATTACAAATCGTTGAAATAGAGAATTCATAAACTCAATTCATAATATTAAAATATTTGAGAGCATCCGAGTCATATCAGATGCTCTTTTTATAACTTGAAGCTTGACGCTCATCGGAATATGAGATTATATCATCGCCATTTACATAATACAGCGACTCAATAACATATTTGTTGAAGAATGGAATTCATACACAAATTAACAAAAATCCATATCACGATGAACCATCCGCATCCGCACGATGTTATAATATCAGAAAATCGTTTCATGATGTTAGGTTAGTTTGAAAAGTATTATGGAAAACATTACACAAGCGGTCGATGTGAATCGGCCGCTTGCTTCAATTTTAAGTATCTATATTAAAACAGAGCTTTAAGCATAGACATTGCATAGAGGGGGCAAACTGTGACCTGACGTATGGCCTGCACTTCTTCATCTTTATATTCAAAGGCTCCGAAATTCTCAAGAGAACACCGTACTCCCCTTTCAAGTCTTTTCTCCCTCATAAAGATCCAAAGACTCTTCATACCTCCTTTCATTCCGGCTTTAATTTCAATCGGAAGTACATTTCGACCTATACTGTCAACATAGTCAATCTCTGCCTGAGAGTTTTTCGCATCCCTTATCCAATAATACAGAGTGTGTCGAATATTGGGACTCTGATATCTTTGCATCTCAAGACCTGCGACCAGTTCCGCTAAAGGGCCTCTGTTGACTAGGTTTGACGCACTTTCGGTAAGGATTTCCACAGTCATCTCACTGATGTCACCTAAGGTCATATTAAGAATACGCAGCATTATGCCAGGATCAAATATCAGTATTTTTCTATATGCCATATTGGCTCCGCTTCCTAATGGAAGTCCATTGGCATCAGTACGTATTACAGGCACACACAATCCAGCCAGTATAAGCATTTCAAGAGCTCTCTTCACTTCATCTATTCTATATCCGCCCCCCACTTCAGAATAAGAAAATTTTCCGGTCGCCTGTGTGGCGGCACTCCTAAGCGTCATACGAAGCAACTGAGGATCTACTTTTTTCTTATATTTCGGGAAATCATCCTCATAGCTTATCAAAAGGTCATCCTGAAGTTCCTGACATTGGAGATAATCATGAGTCAGTACCCACTTTGACACGACCTCAGGCATACCACCTATTAATAGATAGGTACGGAAGATCGCCACCAATTTATCATGTAGAGGCGTGGGCAGAGGATTCTCTGCTGACGCCTGATTTCTAGCATCCATAAGTAGACTTTCACCATTTGCATATAGAAATTCATCGAAAGTCATAGGATACATGAACATCGAATGAATCCTTCCAACCCCAAAGGTCGGAAGTTCCTCAAGAGCGAATTCGAGAAGTGAACCGGCTGCTATAACATGAAGCTGTGGCATATCCTCCTTGAAAAACCTTAATGACATTATGGCTTCCGGACATAACTGTATTTCATCCAAAAACAGCAATGTCTTCCCAGCCGTGATCTGACGTCTGGAAATCGCTGAAATTTGTGATATTATCCTATCCACTATCAGATTAACAGTAAACAATGCCTTATATTCAGGCTGACGCTCGAAATTTATCTCAACAAAACTCTCAAACGATTTGCCAAGATGCCGGACAGCCGTTGATTTTCCAACCTGTCTGGCGCCACGCAGAAGGACAGGTTTCCGCTCTGTCTTTTGTGCCCATTCTTTCAAATATTTGTCTATTGTTCTCTCAAAAT